>CAMZBE010000021.1 GCA_947304475.1 uncultured Clostridia bacterium | reverse complement strand
CTGACCGCGTCGGCGTCCGGGGTGCTCGCAGCGAACGCCCGCCGGGGCTCTGCCTCGCCGTCTTCGGAGACCGGCTCTGCTCCTTCCGTGCCGTCCGGCGCATCCGCGGATTGCGGTTCCGCCGCGTCCTCCGCCGCCAGGATCCGGATCAGGGCAACCGAAAGATCGTCGGGGTGCTCCCGCGTCCGGCTCGCCACCGCAACGATGCGCTGCGCCACGTCCTGCAGGTCATTCTCCCACTTCCCGGAGAGCAGTTCGAGCAGCCACGGCGCGTCCTCGGGCGTCTGGCTGACGCCGTCCGAGAGCATCACGATCACGTCGCCCGGTTCGGCGTCGAAGCGGATCTTTTCGGCGTCGAGCGTCGCCATCATCCCGACCGGTACGGTCTTCGAGCGGATGCGGAACAGACTGCCGCCCCGCTTGACGTAGGACGGCGCGGCGCCGCTCTTGATGAAGGTCGCGCGCCCCGAGAGCAGATCGAACTCAAGCAGATCGACCGTCGCGGCGTTCTCCTCTCCGCAGTTGCGGAGCAGGTTGTTCAGCAGTTTCAGCGTGGTGGTTTTGGAGTTGCCCGCGCCCAGCATCTTTTCAAGAAAGAGCGTCGTGACGCCCGAAGTCAGGGCGGCGGTCGGACCGCAGCCCATCCCGTCCGAGAGCAGGGCGTAAAAATAGTCCCGACGGTTCTCGAAAAAGCCTACCGTATCGCCCGAACTGCTCCCGGAATCGGCGGAGCGATAGGCGCGGCAGGTCTCGGTGCGGAACCGCCTGGCGCTTTCGGTCACGAGCGTAACCGTCCCGTCCCGGATCTCGAACGCAGGCGGCGTCAGAGGACAGCCGACGGTCTCTTCGAAAGCATGCCGGATCCCGTCGGACGCAACCGAGGCACTCTCACATCCGACGCCTCCCGCCACGATCCACTTCCGGCGATCGCCGTAGACCGAGACCGTGCCGTTCGCGATCCCGAACCCGGGCAAAAGCCGACGCAGTTCCAAACCGAGTTGGACGTCCTCGCGGTTCTCGGCGGCGTCGGCTTCCGCCGCCTCGGAGAGCAGTTTCGCCACCAGTTCGTAGTCCAGACCGATTCCCTCGCCGAGCCGTCCGACGCGCGCGGAACGGAGCAGGGCGGCGCCCGCCTCCCGGACGTCGCGCAGGATCGCGTCAAGGTATTCGCACTCGCGGATCCCCCCTTCGGGCAGGCAGTCCGCCGACGCCGGGCGCTCGGTATAGAGCCGGTCCGAAAGAATCCGCACGGCTTCGTACGCCGGACGGTCGCCGGTCTCCCAACACGCGGCGCGACGGGCGCACCCCGTACAGTACTTGCTGCACGCGGCGTCGCACGCCGATACGTACTCCGCCCGATCGGGGCGTCCCGCCCCGTCGGTGACGGTACGGAAAACGCGGGACAGGGAAGAGAAGGCGGACGCGAGTTCCGCGATCCGATTTTCGCTCTCCTCGCCGTGCGCTTCGGTCAGGCGGCGCACCGCCTCCTCTCCCGCCCGTGCGTTCTCCTCGGCGCGCCGGACGCTCCCTTCCGAAAGGACGCGCGGGATCAGGGGAAGCCCGAAGAGAGAGGCGAGCGTGAGTTCGGGCGCGGTGGAAAGAAAGCCCGAGAGCCCCCCGACGTAGGAACACCAGACCGACGCGGCTGCGACGCCGAGCCCGACCGCGTAGACCGCGCCGACCTCCCAGAGGATCCCGGAAAACAGCCCGAAAAGCGCGAACGCCGGGGCAAAGAGAGGTCCCGTCCCGAGCGTAACGAGCAGCCCCGCGACGCATCCGCGCAGCGCGCCGTACCGACGCGACACGAAGAGCGTCAGCAGCCCGGCAGATACGCCCGAAAGCGACAGCCCGAACAGGGCGTACGCCGAGAGCGACCGCACGAAAAAGAACAGGATCGAGAGCGCCCCGATCTGGGTAAAGAACGACGCCGTCCGCGTTCGTCCCGGGGCTTGGGCGCGCCCCGTGAGTTCCCCGAGCGTCACCCCGCCGTCGAAGAACGCCGAAAAGAGCAGCGAGAGCGTCGTGCAGCCGAGGATCATAGTGAGTGAAAACAGAAGCCCCTCGGTCGACAACCCCACCGCGAACAACTGATACCCCGAAGAAACGAACCCGGCAATACAGGCGATCGAGGCGCGCATCTGCGACGGCTCGCGGAAAAGCCCCGTCGAGTTCGGCAGGAGCCGGCGCCCCTTTCCGGGGATGCTGACGATCATCCTCACCCCGGTCACGAGCAGCAGGAGCGATCCGTACACGATCCCGCTCCGCCCGAGCGAGATACACCCGGCAAGCCCGCCGAGAAGCCCCGCGACCGCCGTCGTTCCGGGCAGCGCCGTCAGCCACGCGATCCCGATCGGGCGCGCCGAAAACAGGATCACGTCGGGCGCGAACAGAAACCCGAGCAGTCCCGAAGAAAGCCAGATCAGGATTGCCGTTCCGGGGCTTGTCCCGGGGCCCGCCAGTGCGCGGATCGTTCGCTCCGCAAAGAGGCGCGGGGAAGATTGTTGCTTTTGCATTTGATTGGTCTTGTCCATTCGTTTTATCCGTCCTTTCACCCCCCGGTCCGTCCGGGTTCCGAGCCATTATAACACCCGTCGAAGGTCGGTTTCTGCCGCTCCGGGGATAGGGAAGATACACTTTTTCAAGGGGGTTTTCCCGAAAAAGGGAAAAAGACCGTCCGCCCGGCGTCCCCTTCACACGCTTTCTGCCCGTTCCGGTCGAAGCCGCGTTCTTTTTGCGACGAAAATTCCGGCGCGCCTGTTTCTCCACGTTTCTCCTCTCTCCCCTTCCGCCTTGTCTCCCTCTTTTACTTGCCGTCCCCCGTTCCCCGTTCGTCGTTTTCTCTTCGTCTCCCCCTTTTACGCTCCTTCTTTCCTCTTCCGCCCGCTTCGTCCGCTCTCCCGTTCTTCATGCCGCCTGTCGGTTCGACAGGCGGCATATCGTATATCATATTGCTCGCCCGCGGACAGTATATCGTATCTTAGGGCTTTCCCGGAAGGTATCTCTCCTCTGACGCCCTCTCGGCGCCCGCTTCGGCGTCCTTTTCCGTGTCAAATTTGCCGCCTTGTCTTATAGCAGGACGGCGCGCCGCAAATAGTATGATAGCATATAGTTGTCCGGCGACAAGACAAAATGTGCGTTTTTCCACGCTTCTTCGACACGGCTTTCCAGAGAACGGCGCCGGATGCGGAAAGGAGATCTCTATGGCAAGGATCATTGACGGCGAGGTCTGCAATCTGATCGGTCCGACCATCCGTGCGCTGCGACGCGCACGACACATGAGCCAACAGCAACTGTCCAACCGCCTGGAACTGCTCGGCGTGTACGTCTGCCGCGGCTCGGTGTCCCGGATCGAGGACCGGAGCAGAACGGTCACCGACATCGAACTGATCGCGTTGGCGAAGGTTCTGGAGGTTCCCCCCGGCGGCACTGTTCGAGCAGTTGCCGGAATAAAAAGAAAGAACGCCGGAGTGATCCGGCGTTCTTTCTTTTGCGGGCTTGCGCCCGCTTTTATTACATTTTCCGGGTTTTGATTTCGTCCGTGATCTTGGAGACGAACTCGTCGAGCGTCATGGTCACGGTCTCGCCGGTGTCGCGGCTGCGGATCGAGACGGTCCCCTCGTCGGCTTCCTTCTGCCCGACGATCACCATATACGGCACGCGGTCGACCACCTGCGCTTCGCGGATCATATATCCGATCTTCTCGTTGCGCTCGTCGATCTCGACGCGCACTTTCGCCTGCCGAAGCGCCTCGTAGACCTTGTGACCGTATTCGGAGCATTTCTCCGAAACCAGCAGCACCTTCGCCTGCGTCGGCGCGAGCCAGACCGGGAACTTGCCGGCGAAATGCTCGGTCAGGATCCCGATGAAGCGCTCGATCGAACCGTAAACCACGCGATGGATCATAATGGGGCGCTGACGTTCGCCCTTCTCGTCGATATACTCGAGTTCGAAGTTCAGCGGCATCTGGAAGTCGAGTTGGATGGTCCCGCACTGCCAGGTGCGTCCGAGCGAGTCTTCGAGGTGGAAGTCGATCTTCGGTCCGTAGAAAGCGCCGTCGCCCTCGTTGACGATATAGGGAAGTCCGAGCGACTCGAGCGCGTTCTTCAGCCCGTCGGTCGCCGCCTCCCAGTCCTCGTCAGAACCCATGCTGTTCTCGGGGCGCGTCGACAGTTCGATGAAGTATTTGAACCCGAACTTGGTGTAGACCTCGTTGATCAGATGTACGACGCCGACGATCTCGTCGCGGATCTGCTCGCGGCGGATATAGATGTGCGCGTCGTCCTGCGTGAAGCAGCGAACGCGGAACAGACCGTGGAGCGCCCCGCGCAGTTCGTGCCGATGCACGATCCCCGGCTCCGCAAGCCGGAGCGGCAGATCCCGGTAACTGTGCGGCTGAC
This sequence comes from uncultured Clostridia bacterium, assembly GCA_947304475.1. Classification (GTDB taxonomy): domain Bacteria; phylum Bacillota; class Clostridia; order Oscillospirales; family CAG-272; genus UBA1740. The sequence goes on along the minus strand of CAMZBE010000021.1, from coordinate 5,652 downwards.
TGCGGTAGACCAGGACGCTGCCCGGGCAGTTCATGGGCTTCACGCAAAAGGTCTCGTCGTCGATCGTGGTCGAGTACATATTGTCTTTATAGTGATCCCAGTGACCGCTGGTCTCCCAGAGCGTCCGGCTCATGATCAGCGGCGTCTGGATCTCGACGTAGTTCTCGCGGGTATGCAGTTCGCGCCAGTATTCCATCAGCGCGTTTTTGAGCAGCACGCCCTTCGGAAGGAAGAAGGGGAAGCCCGGCGCCTCGTCGCAGAGCATGAACAGCCCCATCTCGCGCCCGATCCGGCGGTGGTCGCGCCGCTCGGCTTCCTCAAGCAGTTTGAGATAGGCGTCGAGTTCCTCCTGCGTTTTGAACGCCGTCCCGTTGATGCGCGTCAGCATCTTGTTGTCCTTGTCGTTCTTCCAGTACGCGCCCGACTGCCCCATGATCTTGAACGCCTTGAGCGCCTTGGTATAGGTCAGGTGGGGTCCGAGGCACATGTCGACGTAGTCGCCCTGCTGGAAGAAACTGATCTCGGCGTCCGCGTCAAGGTCCCCGATATGCTCGACCTTGTAGACCTCGCCCCGCTCCTGCATCAGCGCGATCGCCTGATCGCGCGGAAGGATATAGGATTTCAGCGGCAGGTTCTCCTTGGTGATCTTCTTCATCTCGCCTTCAATCTTCTGAAGATCCTCGTCGGTCAGTTTGACGTCGCCGAGATCCACGTCGTAGTAGAATCCCTTCTCGGTCGCGGGACCGTAGGCGAATTTCGCCTCGGGCCAGAGCCGTTTGATCGCCTGCGCCATGACGTGCGCGGCGGTGTGCCGCAGGATATGCAGTTCCTCTTCGGGCGCGCACTCGCCCACCGTTCCGTTGCTGTAGATGACTTTCATTCTTTTTCTCCTTTCGGATCGTTTTCGGTTTGTTCGGCGGATCCCTGCCCGAAGAAAACAAAAACCCCCCGGATCGGATCTCTCCGTCCAAGGGTGCTCGTCGCACGGTCCCACCTTGACTTTTCTCTCACGCGCTTGCGCGCAGCCCGCGTAACGGTGGGCGTCCGGCGATCCTTACTCTCCGCTTCGGCGGGTTCGGGACGCGGCTCGGGAGCGGTCTTCGCCGCTTTGCCCGCGTCGGATCCTTTCAGCCGGGGGATCCTTCTCTTTCCGGGGCGGGGCGGTTACTCTTCTCCGTCTTTGCCTTTGATACGAAGATTATAGCACGCGAAAAACCGAAAGTCAAGCGGTTTTTTCATTAATTATATCTGCGCCCGCGTATCGCGCGGGCTGTCCGGGGCATACTACCCGCAATTCGCGCGGGGAGGATCAAGATGGAACGGCTGACCGGGGATTACCGTGAAAACGTGCGCGCGCTCTCCGCTCTGCTCGCCGCGGGGGAGAGTTTCGACCTGATCGAGCGGCGGCTGTCTGTCGGGGACGGGGAGTTGACGCTCTTCTATATCGACGGATTCGTAAAAGACGGCGTGATGCAGCGCCTGCTGCAGTTCTTCGCCGAACAAGCCCGCCTGCCCGACGCCCCCCGGGCGGCGCCCGATTTCGCCCGCGCGGGGATCCCCTACGGGAACGTGGAAGTGGTTGCGGACGTCGAACGCATGGTCTGCGCGGTCCTCTCGGGCGTGGCGCTCCTGCTCGGGAGCGGCTTCGGCGCCGAGGCGATCCTGATCGACGCGCGCGCCTATCCCGCGCGCCCGACCGACGAGCCGCAGAGCGATCGCGTGATGCAGGGAGCGCGCGACGGGTTCGTCGAGACGCTGATCTGCAACACCGCCTTGATCCGGCGGCGGATCCGCGATCCCGACCTGCGCATAAAGAGCCTGAACCTCGGCGGTCGCGCGCGCACCGACTGCGCGCTCTGCTATATCGAGGGGCGGGCTGATCCCGCGTTTCTGTCCCGCCTGACGCGCCGCCTCGCCTCGCTCCGACCGGACGCGCTGACGCGCGGGTACGAAAGTCTGGCGGAACTTTTGATCCCGCGGCGGTGGTTCAATCCGTTCCCGAAGATCCGCACTACGGAGCGCCCCGACTGCGCCGCCGCGCATCTTGCCGAGGGAAGCGTGATTCTGCTCTGCGATACCTCGCCGCAGGCGATGATCCTGCCGACCGGAATCTTCGATTTTCTGCAGGAGTCGCAGGACTTCTATCTCCCGCCGCTGACCGGATCGTATCTCCGCTTCGTACGGATGCTGACCTTTCTGCTCTCGCTCGTCCTGACGCCGCTCTGGTATCTGTTCGTTACCTGCCCGTGGCTGCTGCCCGCGTCGCTTTCCTTTATTATTCCGACCGAGGCAGGGCATTTCCCGATCCTTCTGCAACTGTATCTTGTGGAGTTCGCCGTGGACGGCTTGAAACTCGCGAGTATGAACACCCCCGATCTGCTCGCCAATTCGATGAGCGTGGTCGGCGGACTCGTGCTCGGGGATCTCGCCGTGAAGGTCGGTTGGCTCTCAGGCGAGGTGATCTTCTATATGGCGATCGTCGCCGTCGCCGGGTTTACCCAGCAGAACCACGAACTCGGGTACGCCTTTAAGTTCCTGCGCCTCGCCGTCATGACCTTGACCGCGCTCTTTTCGTGGGTGGGTTTTCTCGTCGGACTCGCCCTGATCCCCGTCCTGCTCGTCACCAACGCCACCGTCGACGGACGGCGCAGTTATCTCTATCCCCTGATCCCGTTCAACGGCAGAGCGTTGCTCTCGCTCTTCTTCCGCCTGCCCAAATCCAAAATGCCCACCGCCAAACACCGCCGCGGCGGGGAGAGATAGGGGGTACGCCCGCTTTCTTGTAAGGAAGGGAAGGAGTACGCCCGCTTTCTTGTAAGAAAGCGGGGCAAAGAACTTCATTAGGGGGAAAATATAAGCAAAACGGCGTCCCCCTTCGGACTTACGCCGTTTTGCGGTTCTATAGCCGCGACCGTATCTGTTTTTCTTGCTTTGGTCTATTATCTCGTCGCGCGCTCGCGCGACATATCGAATTTCGCGGAACGCGAAATATATCGAAATTGCCGCGGCAATCGCCGCGGCAATTATCTCGAACGGAACGCTCGCGTTCCGTATATCGCGCGCGAAGCGCATATCGCTCTACGCCGTATATCGTTGCGCGCCGCCCGCGGCGCGCCTACTCTTCCGCTTTCAGCCCCGTCAGTTTCTCGTACGCCGGGAGTTCATAGTTCGGGAACCAGATCCCCCAGGTTTCGCCGTCGTGCTCGAACTCAAGCACGTGGTACCATTTCGCGTAGACGGTCCCGTATTTGTCCATGCCGAGTTTGTAGGGCTTAAATTTGTCGTCGGTGATCGGATCGTCTTTTACCCACGGAGAAAGCGCGATGCGTTTCCGGACCGTCCGGATCGCCTTCAGTTCGGCGAGCGGCACGGCATAGACGCCTTCCAGATTGGCGAGGCAGAAGCGTTCGCCGTCCACGTACGCCCGGAACGTGTAGTTGAAATACAGCGCCAACTGCATCGCGAACCCCTTGCACGGGCGCACTTCGCCGTCCTTTTTTACGCGGTAGAAGAACCCGAGCGCGTTGACCTCTTCCGCCGTTTCGGGAACGCCCAACTGCGAAAAGACGTCGTTCGTCGTTTCCGCCAGGCGATCCACGTACCGGTCGGCGTCCTCGCTCTCAAGCACCGCCTTTTGCTTGCGATGCCCGAGGATCAACAACACGACGAACAGAACCAAACAAACGCCGCCCACCCAAAAGAGTTGCGGCGCGTTGGCATACGCCGCGCGGATCGGAACGCGCTCCCACACAAGACTGCCCAGGCAAATCAGCGCCAGGTACCCGCAGATCCACGTAAAGATCCGGGCGAAAAGCGGCAACCGGCTCTCCCGAATGGTCTCGTCAACCGCCTCGCCCGACAGTTCCTGCATCCGGCTCGCCTGTGCGGGCGGCGTCGCGACAAGAAACGGCTCCGCGTTCATATAATCGTTCTTTTTGTCGGTCGTCCGATCGTTTCCGAAAAAAGGTTTCATTCTCGCTCTCCCGCTCTTTTCAATCGCCGGTCTTTAATGTAAACAAATCTTTACACTGCTTGTTTTGCGCGTCCGCTTTCAGCCCCGTCAGTTTCTCGTACGCCGGGAGTTCATAGTTCGGGAACCAGATCCCCCAGGTTTCGCCGTCGTGCTCAAACTCAAGCACGTGATACCATTTGGCGCAAACGTTTCCGTATTCGTCCTCTTTGAGTTGATAGGGTTTGAACTTTTCGTCGGTGATGGGCTCGTCTTTTGCCCACATGGGCAGGACGGTCCTTTTTCGGATCGTTCTGATCGCCTTGATCTCGTTCCGCGGCAGCGCGAAAACCCCGTCCGCACACGCGAGGCAAAGCCGCCCGCCGCTGACGTATGCCCGAAACGTAAAACTGAAATAAACCCTGCTTTGCCCCCAATCGGCTTTGCAGGGACGCAATTCACCGTTCTTCACGCGATAGAAGAACCCGAGCGCTTCCACCGATTTTGCGGACTGCGGAACGCCGAGTTCCCGGTAGATCTCGGTTATCGAGTCGTCGACCTGTTCCGTCTCGTTTTCGAGATCGTCCCACTTGGCTTCATACTTCCCGCAGCGCCACCCCAGCGCCGCCAGAACGGCGGCAAGCGCCGCGCACCCGAGCCCGATTGCCAGCGCCCACCACCATCCGTCGGGGTTCGGTCCGTTCTGCCACCGGGCGGCAACGCAAATGAGAAAGAAAACAAGAGAATAGAGCCCCGCAATCCCCGCGCAGACGAACAGGTTCGTCTTTTTGCCTTCGGCTTTCATGGCGTCTTTGAACGCGTCAAGGGCGTCGTCGAAGAACATGGAGTTCTTCTTTTCCGCCGCGGCGGAAGGCTTTTGAACGAGGAATTGATCGGCGTTTTGCGTTTCGTTCTTTTTGTCGGTCGTAATATCGATCCCGAAAAACGGCTTCATACGCGTTCTCCCGCCCTTTTCAATCGTCGGTCCTTGGCGTAAACAGTTCTTTGCACGGCGTGCTTCGCGCGGCGCGGTTTGTCAGTTCCTCAGCGAATGGATCGGCGCCGGAATCCGCCCTCCGCGGTTAACGAAGGTCGCGCACGACTCCGCCTTCAGGTCCATGATCGGCGCGTAGCCGAGCAGCCCGCCGAAGTTGGCGACCTCTCCGACGCCCTTTCCGGCGACCGGGATCAGGCGGACGGCGGTGGTTTTGTTGTTGACCACGCCGATCGAGATTTCGTCGGCGATAACGCCCGCGATCGTTTCGGCGGTGGTGTCGCCCGGAACGGCGATCATATCCAGACCGACCGAGCAGACGGCGGTCATCGCCTCGAGTTTCTGGAGCGAGAGCGTCCCCGCCTTCACGGCGTCGATCATGCCGCGGTCCTCCGAGACCGGAATGAACGCGCCCGACAGTCCGCCAACGTGTCCCGACGCCATCACGCCGCCCTTTTTCACCGCGTCGTTGAGCAGCGCGAGCGCGGCGGTGGTGCCGTGGGTGCCGCAGCGTTCCAGCCCCATATTTTCGAGGATCTCCGCGACCGAGTCTCCCGCGGCGGGCGTCGGCGCGAGCGACAGGTCGACGATCCCGTAGGGAACCCCCAGCCGCTTCGCCGCCTCGGTGGCGACCAGTTGCCCGACGCGGGTGATCTTGAACGCGATGCGCTTCACCGTCTCGGCGAGCGTCGAGAAATCGCAGTTGCCC
>CAMZBE010000020.1 GCA_947304475.1 uncultured Clostridia bacterium | reverse complement strand
GCTCGGCGCGCTTGAGAACGATACCATTCAGGAGATGCGCGATATTTACTCGGTCGTCCCCTGCCCGAAGGCGGACGCGTCCAAGGAGTACAACACGATCATTTATAACAGCGGCGACGTCGGCGCGATCAACGTCAACGTCAAACCCGTCAAGGCGAAGGCGCTGACGGCGTACCTGCAGTACTGCACCGAACACTCGGGCGCGATCCGCGAACAGTTTTTGCAGATCGTGATGAAATACAAGGTCACGACCTACGATCAGGGCACCGACCGGATGCTCGACCTGATCTACGACCATATCAACTGGGCGCGCGATTATATCGTCGAAGGTCTGAATATGGATCCGCGCTGGCACGGGCAGATGCGGAAGGAACAGTTCACCGTCGGCTCCACCTATATTTCGACGCTGTATACGGCGAACGTCACGGGCAAACAGAAAAAACTCGACGAAGTGATGAGAACGTGGTACACGCTGCCCAAGACCGGAGATTGACCGGGACGTCCTGAAACACGATCAATAAAAATGTTCGCTTTCGGGTGCGCGTTGTGAGGGAGAAAAACATGAAAAAAAGAACCGTAACCCTGCTTCTCGTTCTGTGCACGATCCTTTCGCTTCTGGCGTTCGCGTCCTGCGAAAAGGGCGGCAAAACGACCGAAACCACCGCGCCCGAGACCGCATTCGGGGTGACCGGCGGGGCGGATCAGGCGACCGAAGCCGTCACCGACAAATGGGAGAGCATCGCGCCCAAGATCCGTATGATCACGGAGCGCGACCGCACGCTCAAGATCGAGTGCAGTATCAACGATTTTACCTCGGTGAAAACGTCGAAGAACGACGTTTACCTGAAGGGACCGGACTCCGTCACGGACGGCGAGACGCCCAAGATCGAACAGATGGTCTACGAACGCAACAAGGCGGCGGACGACCTGCTCGGCACGAAGGTCGAATTCATTCTGTGGGACTACGGCTGGGGAAGCCAGGCGCCCCAGATCGATACCCTCGTCAAAGGGAAGGCGCCCGACGCGCCCGACCTCTTCGTCAACATGATTTACGACCTGCACGTCGAATTGCTCAACGGGGCTTTCAAGGACGTGCGGTCGATCCCCAACGCGTTCTTCGATTTCTCCGCCGGTGGCTGGCTCACGGAGTGGATGGAGAACCTGTCGTTCACGGGCGACCGCGCCTACGTCCTCGGGAGCGACTACTTTATGGATATTTTCCGTTCGACGAACGTGCTCCCCTTCAATATGACCATGATGGACGAGAACGCCGCAAAACTCGCCCCGGCGATCCTCGGCGCCGACGAAACGCTCGGAGAGGGTGAGAACCTTACCCCCCGTTTCTTCGACCTGGTCGAGCAGGGCGGCTGGACATGGGACGTTCTCGGCGAAATGTGCGAGGCGATCTGGGTGGACAAGGACGGAGACGGGCAGGACTCGATCTACGATCAACTCGGAATCATCGCCGACACCTTCGGCGGGGAAGCCGCGGCGGCGTTCGTCTACTCCTGCGGTACGGAACTGATCGAGGCGTACACGATCGAGGACGAAAGCAACCCGTACAACGGCAAACAATGGCTGCGGTATTCGACCGATACGACGGCGATCGCCCTGATCTTCGATAAGGTAAAATCCGTGTTCGAGGGCCCCGGCTCCCTTTCGACCGACGGAAATCGTTCGAACAACACGCCGGAAAACGCCGGGCTTGCGTACCATCATACCAAATTCGCCGAACGCGGAGTGCTCTTTGCGGGCGTCTGCGCGATCGGCGGACTGGAAGACAAGGTGTTCCAGGAAATGGACGACCTCTACTCGGTCGTTCCCTGTCCGAAAGCCGACGCTACCTATTCGTATAACACGGTTATCTTCAACAGCGCCGACGCGGGCGCGATCAACGTCAACGCCAACCCCCGCAAGGCGAGAGTGCTCTCTGCGTACCTGCAGTACTGCACCGAACACTCGCCCGCGATCCGCAATCAGTATCTGCAAATCGTAATGAAGTACAAAGTGACGACCTACGACCAGGGCACCGACCGGATGCTCGACATCATCTACGACTCCATCCTCTGGGGACGCGACAAGATGGTTGAAGACCGCAACGAGGAACCGCGTTGGCACGGATTGATGCGAACCGGTCTTTTCCTCGTCGGTTCCGACTACATCGCCCAGCAGGTCAGGGAGACGGTCACGAGGAAACAGGCGGCGCTCGACGTCGTAATGAAGACCTGGTATTCGCTCCCGACGTCCGGATCCGACTGACCGGAAGACCGGGTAACCGAAAAGAAAACGCCCCACGTGGGGCGTTTTCTTTTTGCCTTCGCTTTCCGGCGCGCCCCGCCGTATCGTAAGAAAAGAGGAGCCCGTAGGCGGCAGGGAAGGGGCGTACGGATCATTACACAACTTTTGCGCTATATTCTCCTCAAAATTGCTCTTTTTTGGTCAAAAAACGCGATTGCTATTGCTTTCTTTGCAAAATTGAAGTATAATTTTTAACAATGGGAAGAGTTTTCAAAGCGGCGGGACCGCAAAAACGGGTTCGCAGAGCCCGAAAACAGTCGCCCGAAAAACGACGAGGAGAAGCCCGATGAAAAAACGAATCGTATCCCTGCTCCTTGCCCTGTTCTTGATCCTTTCGGTTTTTGCCCTCGCCTCCTGCAAAAAGGACGGCGGGACGAGCGGAACCACCGCGCCCGCGACCGAACCCGCGGCGACCGGTACGGCGGATCAGACGACCGCATCCACCACCGACAAATGGGAGATCCTTGCCCCCAAGATTACGATGCTCGCGGAGAGCGCGCGGAGTCTCCGGATCGAGTGCAGCAGCAACGTATCGGCGGAGAAGGCGTCGAAAAACGACGTCTATCTGAAGGGACCGGACACCGTTGTGGACGGCGTGACGCCACTGATCGAGCAGATGGTCTACGAACGCAACAAGGCGGCAAGGGACCTTCTGCACGTCTCGACCGAATTCGTCTTCTGGAGCGAATCCTGGGGCAAACAGGCGGAAAAGATCGACATCGCCGTCAAGGGGAAGGATCCCACCGCGCCCGATCTGTTCGTCAATATGCTGAACGAACTGAACATCGAACTGCTGAACGGGACCTTCAAGGACGTGTGGACCATCCCGAACTCGTTCTTCGACTTCTCGACCAAGGGGTGGCTTGAAACGTGGATGGAGACCTTGTCGTTCACCGGCGACCGCGGCTACATTCTCGGCAGCGACTATTTTCTCGACGTGTTCCGCGCCGTTCCGGTATTGCCCTTCAATATGACCTTGATGGACGCGAGCGCCGAAAAACTCGCGCCGGTGATCCTTGAAGAGGGGGAGACGCTCGGCACGGGAGAAACGCTTACGCCCCGTTTCTTCGACCTCGTGGAACAGGGGGGATGGACCTGGGACGTCCTCGGCAAACTCTGCGAGGCGATCTGGGTGGATAAAGACGGTGACGGACAGGACTCGATCCGTGATCAACTCGGCATCATCGGCGACGAATACGGCGACGGCGGGCAGTGTGCGGGCAGTTTCATCTATTCCTGCGGTGAAACGCTGACCGAGGTTTACCGCATCGAGGACGAGAGCAGCGCATATAACGGTAAACAATGGATCAAGTACGCCGATACGTCGGAGGGGCTTAACCTGATCTTCGAGAAGGTGAAATCCGTGTTTGACGGTTCCGGCTCCCTGTCAACCAGTTACAATTTCTCCAGCAACACTCCGGAAGCCCCGGGTATCGCGTACCATCACACCAAATTCGCCTCCGGCGATCTGCTCTTTACCGGCGTGTGTCTGCTCGGCGGGCTCGAAGACGAGGTGTTTCAGAACATGGACGACCTCTATTCGGTCGTCCCCTGCCCGAAGACCGACGTTGCCAACAAATACAATACGATCATTTACAGCACCGGAGACGCCGGGGCGATCAACGTAAACATCAAGGCCCCGAAGGCAAAGGCGCTGACGGCGTACCTGCAGTACTGCACCGAGAATTCGCCCCCGATCCGCAATCAGTTCCTGCAGATCGTGATGAAGTACAAAGTCACGACATACGACCAGGGAACCGACCGGATGCTCGACATCATCTACGACGCCATCCGTTACGGGCGCGACAAGACGGTCGACGATCTGGTGGGCGACAGCAACAACCGGTGGCACGGACTGATGAGGCATCAGCACTTCCAGGCGGGTTCCGACTTCATTTCGTCGCAGTACGAGGCGAACCGTTCGACGAAGCAGACCGTGCTTGACACGTACCTGAAAAAGTGGTACACGCTTCCGAAGATCGAGGAGAACTGACCGGAACGTAACCGGGGGAAGGACGCCACCGACGTCTTCCGCTCCACCTCTTTTTCAAGCCGGAACGATCGGCTGCTTGCACAATTATCCGATTTGTTTTTTGTTCACGTCGCTGTTTCTGAACTTGGAATACAGATTTTTCTTGCATTTCTTCAAAAAATAAGGTACAATCAAATCAAAGAGGGCGTTTGGTCGGGGCAGGGGACGGAGAGTATCGCGGTCCCGACCGATCCCGCAAACGTTTTATTGATCAGTCAAACCACTATAAGGAGAACCATTATGAAAAAAAGCATGCTTTCCCTGCTCCTGATCTTGTGCTTCGTCTTCTCGGTCTTTGCGCTCGCGTCATGCGACAGGGGCGGCAAGACGTCGGACGCGACGACCGAACCCGCATCGCCGTCCGGGACGACCGCTCAGGCGACGCAAGCCACCGCCGATAAGTGGGAGGAGATCGCGCCCAAGATCCTGATGATCACCGAAAAAGACCGTTCGCTGAAGATCGAGTGCGACATCAGCCGGAACGGTGTGAAAACGTCGAAAAATAACATCTATCTGGCAGGTCCCGACACGGTCGTGGACGGCATCACGCCCGAGATCGAAGCGATGGTCTACGAACGGAATAAGGCGGCGCGCGATCTGCTCGGTCTGACGATCACGTACGAATTCTGGACTCAATACTACGAACAGCAGGCGCCGAAGATCGACGTTCTCGTCAAGGGAAAGGATCCCGATGCTCCCGACCTGTTCGTCAGTCTGCTCTACGATATCAACCTGGAACTTCTGAACGGCAGTTTCAAGGACGTCAAGTCGATCCCGAACGGGTTCTTTGATTTCGGAACCAACGGGTGGCTGAAGACCTGGATGGAGAATATGTCTCTCACCGGCGACCGCGCTTACGTCCTCGGCGGAGATTACTTCCTCGAACTCCTTCGCTCGGTGACGGTCCTGCCCTTCAATATGGACCTGATGGACGCGAACGCCGCAAAACTCGCGCCGTTTATCCTCGGAGAGGGAGAGACGCTCGGCACGGGCGAGAAACTCACGACCTTCTTCTTCGACCTCGTGGAGAAGGGAGACTGGACCTACGACGTTCTCGGCAAACTCTGCGCGGCGATCTGGGAGGACAAGGACGGCAACTCTCAGGACTCGATCTACGATCAACTCGGCATCCTCGCGGACGAGTACGGCGGAAAGAGTTCGGTCGGATTCATCTATTCCGCCAACGCCCCGCTGACCAAGGAATATACCATCGAGGACGAGTCGAGTCCGTATTACGGCAAACAGTGGATTCAATACGCAAGCAGTTCCGAAGAAGCGGGACTGAACGAGATCTTCGACGCGGTGTCGAAGGTGTTCGCAGGCGCGGGCTCTCTGTCGACCAGCGCCACTCACTCCAGCAACACGCCGGAGGCGCCCGGCAAAGCGTATCATCTCACGAAATTTGCCCAGAACGAAGTGCTGTTCCTCGGCGTAGGTCTGCTCGGCGACCTGGAGGACAATACCATCCAGGCGATGAACTACCTGTATTCGGTGGTCCCTTGCCCGAAGGTCGACTCCGATCGGACGTATAACACGATCATCGACAATACCGGCGACGCCGGCGCCATCAACGTCAACACCAATATCCGTAAGGTAAGAGCGCTCTCGGCGTACATCCAGTACTGCACCGAGCACTCCGCCGAAATCCGCAGAGAGTTTTTGGAGACCGTGACCAAGTACCGTACCACGACCTACAACCAGGGTACCGACCGGATGCTCGACATCATTTACAACGGCATCCTCTACGGACGCGACAAGGCGGTCGACGATCTGTTCGGCGTGGTCGATCGTCAAAGCCGTTGGCACGATATTATGAAGCACGAGCATCACGAAGCCGGCTCTGATTTTATCACGACGAAATACGCGTCGGTCATCAAGACGAAGCAATCCCGGCTCGACGGATATCTGCAGACCTGGTACACCCTCCCGAAGAGCGGGGAGTGACCGGTTTACGGCAACCGCATACGAGAAAACGCCCCGTCGGGGGCGTTTTCTTTACGGGCGAGAGTTTTTAGAGCCGTCGGGGCGGGGGTAAAAGTGACCGAGGGGTTGGAGCATACGGGACTCGACGCGCTTGCCGCGGGCGGGACGCGCATAGATTCGGTTCTTTTCATTTCTCAACTTGACTTTCGGATGAAACCGTATTATAATTGCAACAGATCATACAAAGGAGTTGGGCATTTTGGAAACCTGTAAACCCGTTCCGCTATCGGGGTTATTACTATGATTCCGAGATCGGGGGGTTTATCAATGCGGATGTTTTCGAATGTAGTCGATGCAATAAAACAATAGAAACGAATCTGGTCAACTGTCTCCAATGAAAGAAAAGATAAGGAGTATGTCGAACAATGTTTAATGAAAAAACAGCTCATTATTGTTTCCTTGCGCTGTTTTTCGTTGCAGGTTTTTTTGCCATAGTCTGTTTTATCGTTGCATATGTAGTTGGTTTTTCTCTACTAGCAAGTCGGATTATGCATGGTTTAGAATTCGTTTTGTTCTTGTATTGGATTATCCTTGTTTTTGTGATTAAAGTGAAGTGGAATATTCAGTATATAGGATCAAATACAGAACCCGTTGCTGTAACAAAAGAATCATTTCTTATATATTTGTTGTCTGGGCTGTGCTTTCTTTGCTATTTTTTCATGGCATGTACTGTAAACAGACAAATAATACATAGTACACTATTTCAGCTTGTTTCTTTTGTATCTTTCTTTTGGGATTTTAGGTTCATTTGTCCACGCATAAAATAAAAAACAAAAAGAATTAGATTTATCTAGTTTGTTTGTTCGTTTTCTCCGCACTCGGAAACGGGTGCGGAGTTTTTTTCTTTCTTGATCGGGAACCGATACGGATAAACATTCGGGGAGCATACGGGACTCGACGTTAGTGACGTGAAAACAGTCCGGTGGACTGTTTTCACAATCGGTGTCACCCAAAGCAAGGAGTACGGGGCGGGTGGCTGTGCCGCACGCCACGGATGACTATGCGACGGGGACAGGATGCCCGCAGGTCGGCACTACTCTTCAAATCTCGCCTGACGAAGAGAAAAGGGCAACCGTATTGGAAGGCGAGATTTGTTTATTTGCGGCGCTCCGCACCGCAAATTAGAGGGGTTCGAATATACCCGAAGCGACGTCAAAAGAGAGCGTGCACAAGTTCGTGCACGCTCTCTTTTGTATAAGACCGCCATAATGATACGTAACCATAACTAAAAGCGCCAAAATGATACACGGTTTTCAGCCCGATAAACCGGAATTTATCGGATTCTTTCATCGGTCACAATGTGCTCGATTCCGTTATGCCTTGAAAGCAGGTATTCTTTCATGAAAGATGGAAACGCCTTGTATTTATCCAATTCATCAATAGGGATCCAGTGCATTGTTTCCTTTACGCCCAAAGTATAACTGTCGCTATGCAGTTCTTTCGATCCTCTCGGTTTCATCAGGTAATACAATGCAATCTCATGACAATCCATACCTCGCAAAGAACCGTTATTCTCATTAAAAAAGTTTTCGTGTATCACGGCGAGATTATCGATCTCATATTCAACGCCGGTTTCTTCAAAGACCTCTCTTTTTACAGCGTCCTGTGCGGTTTCGCCCATGTGTACCGCTCCGCCGATAGAATAGAAATAATCCTCATTTTCATTGCCTGCAAAAAGAACGCACCCGTCTTCAACAATAATAGCAGCCGCCCTGTATCGGAACCATTTGTTTTCTTTTTGAAAACCGCAATTATACTCCATAATTATTCCTCATCAAATTCCGATTTGTCGATTTTTTCTTTTTCATTATACTTGAAAAGTTGGAATATTTCAAGAGTGAAATTTTCAAGAGTGAAATCGCGGCAAGGCGCGGTGAAATCCTCGGGCTACGCCCTCGTATGAAATCGTTCGCTTCGCTCACGGTGAAATTAAATCCGTCCTCACACCCGCACGAAGTGCGGATTTCACCCCGAAGGGATTTCACCGCCCGACAGGGCGATTCACCCGTCCGTAAGGACGGATTTAGTTGAAAGAAACCTGATTTGTCAGTAGACAAATCAGGTTTCTTTCATGGTGGAATGCAGGAATCAAAGCACAAACATACGAGAGGAATCATCAGCAAATCCAGTTGCCGCTTCCTCAACTATTCAACCATTGTTTTAGGCGCTCAACCGAAACTCAACGGCACGGTTATTGTTTTTTCTTTCGCGTGAGGTATAATAGAATTGCAGCTGCAACAACAAAAAGACAAAGGAGAACCGATTTTGAACATCTATTTTGCGGAGAAATTGAAAAGCCTGCGCGCCGAGAAAAAAGTATCGCAGGAAAGACTCGCACAGTATCTGAACGTTTCTTTTCAAGCGGTGAGCAAATGGGAAACGGGAAACACATATCCTGACATCACTCTGTTACCGGATATTGCGCGCTTTTTCGGAGTCACCATAGACGATTTGCTTTGCGTTGCGAAAATTGATGAAAAGAGACTTTTCAACGAGTATTCTGAGAAGGCAGAGGACCTGTTCCGTTGTGGCGATAAAACCGGAGCGCTTGCATTATGGCAAGAGGCGTATCGGAGTATGCCAAACAATATCGACGTTAAAGAAATGTTGATGTCTGCGTACTTCGATGCGGATCGTGAAAAGCATTTTGAGGAGTTTTACGATCTTGCAATAGACATCTACAACGGAAACGTTGAGGGAAAAGCTTGTGCGATGTATTACAAGAGCCAAGCGATTGCCCAGCTTGCTCGTGCTTTTGCGGAACGCGGAGAAACGGAAGAGGCGAACAAGTGGGCGAGAAGGTCAGCACCGATTTTTAATTCTATGGAAATCATCGAAGCGAAGATAGATAAAGGAGAGGATTTGATCGGTGACGTTGCTTTCTGTACCTATTGGTTTTTGGAAGAACTGTTTTACTTGGCGTGCCGTGTAGGCAACGATGAATCGAACGCGCTTGGCGACGGGTATGCGCAGAATTGCTATAAAACCGTTGCGCAGGCATTCGAATCAATTTACAAAAACGATGACGCAGGATTTGAGCAACTTCAGCATTTGTATATCCTTCATCAAGGCGTCGCTGAATATGAAGCAAAAAAGCAAGGCGCTGAAGAAGAGATTAAACGCCATCTTGAACGCGCATTCGAGTGTTGCAAAAAGTCCATGACTGTAAAGAAACACGAATTAAAACAACCTATGTTATACGGATGGACAGTCCCGAATGCGCCGAGCGATCACAAAATCAATATGCGATATTTGGCTGATCGGCTGAAACAAAACGTTTACGATCCCTATCGAAAAACGGCTTGGTTTTCAGAGATTGAAGCCAATACGGTTGCCCTCCTTTGATCGTTTCGGGCGGCAACACCACACAATGATTTGTCGCAGAGCGCAGAGCACGCGGAAAAACCGAAAAGCAACGGGAGCCGTCTGACTCCCGTTTTTCTTTTTTCCGAGTTAGTTCGAATTTGTTTTTATTCGCTGGAGCATACGAGACTCGACGTTAGTGACGTGAAAACAGTCCGGTGGACTGTTTTCACAATCGGTGTCCCCCAAAGCAAGGAGTCAGGGGCGGGTGGCTGTGCCGCACGCCACGGACGACTATGCGACGGGGACAGAAGCCGCGGGCGGGACGCGCTACTCTCCATTTCACGCCTGCCGGAGAGGAAAGGGCAGCCGGATAGGATGGCGAGATTTGTTTATTTGCGGCGCTCCGCGACGCAAATAAGACGAGTTCGAGGTCGACGGAGCGGACCATAAGGAAATGGCACGAAAACATTTTGGTGGTCGTGCCATTTACTTATGGTGGAGCATATGGGATTCGAACCCCTGACCC
>CAMZBE010000019.1 GCA_947304475.1 uncultured Clostridia bacterium | reverse complement strand
CTGGAATACGTTGATTTTCATGACGTTCGGCTGATTTGATCCTCGTCTGTTACTTCGCGCCCCTTCAGGGGCGCGTTTTTGCATGAATTGCCGCTTCGCGTCGTGAATTGCCGCCCTTGGCGGCATGAAATGCGCTCCGCCGCCGGCGGGGCGCATTTTTCTTGACACCCCCGGTCGGCTTTGCTATAATGAAAGAAGAAACGAGAAAGGTGGAACATATTTGAAAACGAGCGATTATATAAAAAAATTATCGTTAGCAAATCCGCAAATCACCTTTGCGCCGGATCTTGACCATTATCGCCTGTACGAGGGTTTCGTTTGCGACCGGTCGCGCGAAGAAGGAGTATATCATCCTGAAGATTATTCCGGACAGTCCTCAATCAAACTCGTTTGTTCACAACACCCGGTTGGGATAGACGAGTACGTGTCCGATCCGAAAGAATGGGAGAAAAAACAGCGCGCGTATACGCGGGAATGGACGGAATACCTTAACGGCGAAACGCTTCCGGTAAAAGAGATCCACGTGTGCTCAGCCGTTAATCAAAAGGTTTTTGACGCCTTATGTTGTCAAAGAAACCTGGAATCCCTCAGAATCAAATGGCTGCAAAGCAAGCAGATCGACCGGATCGTCAACTTGAAGAATTTGAAAAAACTGTTTTTGGAACGTGCATCATCGCTTACGGATATCGCCCCGCTTACGCGTCTTGATAATCTGGAAGTATTGATCCTCGGTGAAACAAAGAAAATCAGCGACTACTCGCCGCTTGCCGAATTGAAAAAGTTGAAAGTGCTGGGGATCTGTGCTTACAGTACTTCGACGAACACCACGATCAAAGTGAAAGATTTGGATTTCATTTCAAAAATGCCCTGTCTGGAATACGTTGATTTTCATGACGTTCGGCTGATTTGATCCTCGTCTGTTACTTAGCGCCCCTACGGGGGGCGCTTTTCTGAATGAATTGCCGCCCCGGGCGGCATGAAATGTGCTCCGCCGCCGGCGGGGCGCATTTTTCTTGACACCCCTGCTCCGCTCTGCTATAATAAAGGAAGATCATCTTGACTTCCCCGCCCGACCGTGCTATAATGGTTGCGGTTGCAACGAATGATTGATCCGTTAGGAGACATACCGATCTATGGTGCCGATGATGCCCCCGATGCGGCGGGATGACGTTCCGCGCGTTCCGCCCCCGAAGAATATTGCCGATCTGCCCCGGTTCCTGCGCGAACTGCTCGGGGGCTTTTTCTCGCGTCTGGGCTATATCTTCGCTCTGGTGTGGAGAACCGGACCGTGGATTCTGATCGTCAAGTCGTTTATCGCTCTGTTTCAGGGCGTGATGCCGATCGTCGGTTCGCTGATCTCCAAAGAAATCTTAAACGAACGGCAGGCGATCATCGCCGAACAGGCGCGCGACAGCGCGACCGGCGCCGCCGTCGGATTTGACAAGTGGGCGCAGTCGTTCATCGGCTCGACCACCATGTTCCTTCTGATCTTCCTGTTCACCTACCGGATCCTGAACAACGTGATCGGCAGGATCAGCACCGCGACCACCCGGATCGCGGGCGAACTGGTGGTGCGGCACGTCAAGACGCTGATCATGACCAAGGCGGCGAAGATCGACCACGCCTCGTTCGATATGCCCGAATTCTACGAGAAACTCGAGAACGCCAACCGTGAGGCGGGGCACCGCCCGATCGAGATCATCTCGAATTTCTTTGCGATGATCAGTACGGTCATCAGTTTCGTCGGCTACCTTCTGATCCTCTCCGCCGACCTGCCGCTCGCGGCGGCGGCGATCCTGGTCGTTTCCTTCCCTTCCGCGATCGTCAACTTCATCTACCGGCGCAAGAACTGGGCGTATATGCGCTTCCGCTCGCGCGACCGCCGCGAAATGAACTACTATTCCGACGTTCTGGTGAACAAGGATCTCGTCAAGGAGATCCGGCTTTACGACCTGTCGGGGGCGTTCATCGACGCCTATCAGTCGGTGTTCAAGCGCTACTTCACCGGGCTGCGCCGCCTGATCATCCACGAGGGCGTCTGGCACGTCTGTATCTCTTTCGTCTCGTCGATAGTCAACTGCGTCTGCTACGGGTACGTCGCGTGGGGCGTCTTCAAAGGGAACTTCATGATCGGCGACTACTCGCTCTATACCGGCGCCCTGAACCAGATCTCGACCGAGGTCGGAAACCTGATCAACAACTCGGCGTCGATCTACGAGGGGACGCTGTTCATCGACAACCTGCTGGTGTTCCTGCACGAAGAGCAGAAGATCGTCCCCGAGGGTGAGCCGCTGCCCGTCAAGCGTGGGATCCCGCACACGATCGAGTTCCAGAACGTCAGTTTCCACTACCCCGGCACCGACCGCGACGTGATCAAGAACGTCAACCTGACGCTCCGCCCGGGTGAGACGGCGGTGCTCGTCGGTCTGAACGGCGCGGGCAAGACCACGCTGATCAAACTGCTGACGCGGCTTTACGATCCGACCGAGGGGCGCATCCTGCTCGACGGCGAGGACCTTAAACGCTACGACACGTCGGAACTCTACAAGATGTTCGGCATCATCTTCCAGGACTTCGGAAAATACGCCGTCACGGTCTCCGAGAACATCCATTTCGGCGACGTCCACCGCACCCTGCTCCCCGACGAGATCAAGACGGCGGCGGAACAGGCGAACGTCGATCAGTATATCTCGCGCCTGCCGCAGCAGTACGACACGCCCCTAATGCGTATTTTCGACCGCGAGGGCACCGAACTGTCGGGCGGTCAGTGGCAGAAACTCGCCATCGCGCGCGCCTTCTACAGCACCTCGGATATCCTGATCCTTGACGAACCGACCGCCTCGCTCGACGCGATCGCGGAGCAGGAGATCTTCAACACCTTCGACCAATTGCGCCGGGACAAGACCACCATCTTCGTCTCACACCGCCTGTCGAGCGCGACCGTCGCCTCGAAGATCGTGGTGCTCGAGTTCGGGCAGATCGTCGAAGAGGGGACGCACGCCGAACTGATGGAAAGGCGCGGCAAGTACTACGAACTCTTCTCGACGCAGGCGAAACGCTACGTCAGCGAGGGCGAGCACATCAACGGCGATGGTGGCGACGAACCGATCCCGACGCCGGCGCGCCGTTTCCCCGCCCGCGACGCGGACGAGCAATCCTACGAAGCAAGCGGAGATCCGGGCGAACTCTGACGTTTTTTCTTTCAAAAGAAAAACCGACTTTTTAACAAAAAAGGGTTTACTTTCCTTTCCCCATCTGTTATAATGATAGACGGTAAAGAACGCCCGCTTTTGCGGGCGTGAAAACCGTATCATAAGAAGTTTGAACGGAGGAACTATCATGGCAAAGAAGGACGATTCCCTGAACGCTTTTATGGACGTCAGCAAGGACGCGGCGGAGGTCGACGCCTCGAAGAAGGTGCGCGTCGGCATTATCGGTTGCGGCTGGATCGCCGAAACCCACCTGTCGAGTTACCTGAGACAGCCCGACGTCGAGATCGTCGCGGGCTGCGACCTGATCCCCGGGAAAGCCGCTGCTTTCTTTAAGGACAGAGGGATCGAGGGCGTCAAGACCGATTACGCCGACCACAAGGCGATGCTCGCCGACAAGTCGCTGAAACTCGACTGCGTCAGCGTCTGCACCTATAACCGCACCCACGCGATCTGCGCGATCGACTCGCTCAACGCGGGCGTCAACGTCCTGCTCGAGAAGCCGATGTGCGTGACCACCGAAGAAGCGATCGAGATCATCAAAGCCGAAAAGAAGAGCGGCAAGGTCCTGTCGATCGGTTTCCAGCCGCGTTTCGACGCCAATATGCAGATGATCAAGAAGATCGTGCAATCGGGCGAACTCGGCAAGATCTACTACGTCCAGACCGGCGGCGGCCGCCGTCGCGGTATTCCGTTCCCCTACGGAACCACCTTCATTGAGGACAAGACCGCGGGCCTCGGCGCGCTCGGCGATATCGGATGCTACTCGCTCGACTGCGTGCTGAACGCGCTCGGCTATCCGAAACCCCTGACCGTCTCGGGTTACAAGTCCGATTTCTTCGGCAAGGATCCGAACTACTCGGGCTACGTCAAGAAAGGTCACCCCGAATACGCCGAGAAGTTCTCGGTCGACGATTTCGCCGCCGCGTTCATTCGCCTTGAGGGCGGGATCATCCTCGACTTCCGTATCGCGTGGGCGATGAACCTCGACACGTCGGGCGACACGATCATCATGGGCACGAAGGGTTCGCTCCGCATCCCCTCGACCGAGTGCTGGAACGGCTCGTTCGACAAGCCGCTGAAGATCTATCACGAAGTCGCGGGCGAACAGGTCTGCACCGAGATCCCGCTGATCGTCTCGAAAGCCGGTATGCCTTCGCTCTTCGATCAGAAGATCCGCACCTTCCTCGACGCGAGCAAGAACGGCGGCGCCGCTCCCGTTCCGTCGAGCGAAATCCTCTACAACCAGGCGATCCTCGACGGCATCGCGAAGTCCGCGAAACTCGGAAAAGAGATCGAGATCACCATTCCGAAGGCCTGACGACTTTGCTTGGCGCGGTTTCGTTGGCAGATACGCAATTGCGCGCCCGATTCGATCATTAAAGAACGCCGGATTTTTCCGGCGTTCTTTTTCATATACCCGTTGCTCGGCGGATCACTCCGCCGTTTCGATTTTCATACGGCAAAAAGATTTTCCGCTGTCCGACGCGCAGACGACGTATCGGTTCTCCCCTTCCCTTGCGGACAGGAAACGGAGCGTTGCCCCCTCCGGCGCCTGCGATTGATACTCAACGCAAATACGGCGGATCCTTTCGGTATTCAGATCCGAATTTGCCAACGCCATTTCGATATACCGGGAATTGTTCAGATGGCGATTGGAATCGAGTTGCCACGGGGCGACCGCGCAGCGTCCGATCTCCTCGAAAGACAGGTCGGGCGGAAAAACGATACGGCGGCCGAGGTAGTCCATCTCCAACCGGCCTTTCACCGTGTCCCTCTCTTTGATCTCGTCGGGAAGTTTTACGATCTGCATCCGACCGAGATCCACGAGCGACCAGACCGAGTTTGCCAAAACGAGGTCGTTCCCGTCGCAATCCCTGACGTAATAATTCCTGCACTCCGAAAGCCCGCCCGTCCGGTACGGGAAGGTTCCGACGGCGATACGCTCGTTTATCCGCGGCGCCGCCAGAACGTCGATCTGCCAGAAAAAGATGAACCATCCGACGTTTCGCGCGGCGAAATAGTCACGGTCAAACCCGCGGTCGGCAAGTTCAAAATACGAAACGTCCTGAAAGCGCTCGGCAACGGATTTCAGCGTCATGACGCCGCCCGGATCGGTTTCCGAATAACCGACTCTGCCGCTTATCTCGTACATATCGCGCCCTTCGATCAAAACTGATTGTAGATGAATTCGGGCGCCGTGGAGAGATCCGCCCACAACAGATAGAGATACAGAAGAAGAAGCATCCCGACGATCTTCACCGCCATAAGAGCCGACGCAACTTTTTCTTTTTTAAGAAATTCGATAACGTTCTTCATATCATCCTCTTTGTTTCGCGTCAATACTCGACTTTTGAAAAACCGACGCCGCTGATCCGGATTTGTTCGGTTGAATACGCGTCGATAGAATACTGCATCCGATACACGGCGTTTTCCTCAAGGTAAACGTCAAGGTCGATATACTCGTCCACGATATTGCCGTTTGCCCGGAACCTGACCGTGTAGTGCCCCGAGGGTTGGGTGTGCAGGTAGACGCCCGAGCGTTTCCCGACGGTGTTCCCGGCGTCCAGACGCGTCTGATCGTGCGCCAGACGCACGTAAAAACTGTTGAACTCGTTGCCTTCGACGTCGGTTTCAAACGTGTACGCCCGATCTCCCGTTGGCGTTACACCGTCGGACAGAGTATAGTTGCCGTCGGTGAAAAGATCCTGATAGGTCGTGGTATCCTCGATCGGTTCGCCCTTGTAGAAACTGTAAACGGCACGGTCAAGATACGCCCAGCCCTTCCAACCCAGATGCATGATATCTTTCAGGAAATAGAGTTCGTACTCTTTTTCCGAAAAATCGACCATCGAAACGCCGAACTCTTCGCAAACGTTCCTGACGTTCTGGTAATACGTATTTCTGTCCTCGATCGGGAACCCGGTATAGTCGTACCATCTTCCGTTGAGAGGCGTGCTGACGATCAGCGGTTCGATCCCCGTTTCGCTGCAAACGCGCAAAAACAGTCGGAGATCGTCGTATTCCAAGGAAACCGCATAACTGGCGTAAATATTGGAGTTCTT
Source organism: uncultured Clostridia bacterium (assembly GCA_947304475.1). Lineage (GTDB taxonomy): Bacteria > Bacillota > Clostridia > Oscillospirales > CAG-272 > UBA1740. The sequence continues at coordinate 4,197 of CAMZBE010000019.1, read as the reverse complement.
CGACGCTTCCAGCGCGTCGCGGACGTACTCGTTATAGTAATCGTCGTTTACGCCGAAGCCGTTCGTCGTGCAGGACGCCTCCCCGATCTCGTCCGCCCGGAGCAGAAGTGCGTCGAAATCGATTTCTTCCGCCCTCACGTAACGATCGGTATCCAACGGCGCAAGATCTTCAAATTCCTTGACGAGCGTGTACCTCAGTTTGGCGTTCCGGAACGCGTTGTAGGAAAGCATCTCTACGTACGTAAGCGGGTTGAGGGTATGCTTTAAGTACATCGCCTCGTATTTGAGGGCTCTTCTCCGCGTTGCGGGATCCGCCTCCAACAGGGTGTTCACCCGGGCGGCCACGGCGGCTTTGGTTTCCGCCGAAATATCGGGGTTCTTTAAGAATTCAACGTAGTTGGTTTCCTCGAAACGGCTGCAAAACGCTTTGTCCTGCACGCCGCCGTACGCAAACCATTGCGGAGAGACGATCAACACGACTTTCCCGTTTTTGATGTTGTTCGCCAGCGCCCCCACGTTGATCGCCTGCGGCAGGCTCTGGAGACTTCCGGCGCCCATCAGCACCATATTGAAATCCGAGTACCCCCGGTTGAACAGCGCGGAAGGGTACGCGAGATCGTCGCTGGAATGGAGTTCCGACGATCCCAGAACGACGATCGAACGCTCGTCGATGATCCGCTCCATGGCATAATCCGAGCAGTTTCTCGTATAAATATTGTTGTCGTACGTCGCTCTGTCCACGTTGGCGTTCAACCTGTATCGGACGACGATATCCGTTCCCAACAAACACCCGAGAGACACGACCAGCGACGCCGCGATTATCAGAAGTTTTTTCACGCGCGCATCCGCTCCTTGACGAGGGCGATGATCTTGTTCGCCGTGTTGATATCGGACCTCTCAACTTCCGAGGGCGCGATAATAACGCCGAAATTCTCCTCAATGGCGTAGAGCAGTTCGGCGAAAGCCAAAGAGTCGATCAGACCGGATTCAAACAAATCCTCGTCCGGATTGCTCTTGACCTCTTCGTCGTCACAAAGATCCGCCAACAGGTTCAGTAACTTCTCTTCCATTTTCTTAACTCCTCTGCAATTTGATTACAAAACGTTCGATAAATAACCGGAGAATATCAGAAAGCCGAACATAACGACGTTTAGATTGATGAACCAAGAGAGGGCGATATACCACTTCTTTTGCTTGTTCCGTTTATAGAAACCGGACTTCTTCTGATACACTTCGACAAGAGCCAGAATGCAGCCGTGATACAGTCCGTACGCAATATAGTGGGGTTCCAGACCGTGCCAGACGCCCATGATCAACATGTTCAGGATCAAGCCGACCGCCGCTCCGGTCAGTCGGTTGGAGAAGCGTTTTTTCCTGACCGAATCGATCATAAAACGCGTGAAAATGAAGTCGCGGAACCACGACGAAAGCGTGATGTGCCAACGGTTCCAGAAATCCTTGATGTCTACGCTTAAAAACGGCTTGTTGAAGTTGTCCGGCATCCGGATCCCGAGGATATAACTCGCGCCGACCGCCATCGCGCAGTAGCCGGCGAAATCAAAGAACAGATAGAACCCGTAAACGTAGGCGTACCCCGCAAGATACAGGGGACCGTAATGCCCGTCCAGATACGTCTGCAAAACGTAATAGAGCAGACCGGAGCATACGACCTTATAGAAAATGCCGAGGATCAGTTTGTATATGCCCGTGGACAGCAATTCGGTGTACTCTTCGCGCGTCCAGATTCTGTCGTCGTCCTCGTTGAACCGTCTGCTTCTGTCAATGGGACCGGAACTCAAACTGGTAAAGAAGAGCAAAAATTCCACGAATTGCAGTTCGTTGATTTCGCAGATCACGCCGTCGTAGGTTTCGATGACGACCTGGATCACGCGGAAACAGATGTAGGATATACCGAGAAAGCCGAACAGAGAGAACCCCTGCGCCACGCCGATCTTATAGATCACGAGCGGGAGCAGCGCAAGAAAGACCGCGTGCCCGTATATGTATTTGTTCCTGCCGTATTTCGTCCGGAGAAACAAATAGAGTTTCACGAGATAGGTCGCGAAAACGACGTAACCCAGAAGATAGAGAAACTGTATCGGCGTCGAGCCGTATACCCGGATGATGAAAAACGCGGAGATAACCCACCGGTACCATTTCAGACTCTTCTGCGTCATGCCGAGCACGGCGGCGGGGATCAGGAGAACAAACAGACAGACGAAGAATTCGTATCCCGAAAAGAAACTCATAGGAGTTCTCCCACCGCCTTTCTGTCGATCTTTCCGTTATTGGTCCTCGGAATATCGGAGAGGAATCTGATCTTCTTGGGGATCATATACTCGGGGAGTTCTTTTTTCAGCGCTTCCCTTATGTTCGCGATCTCGGTCTTTTCGTCCTCAACGGTCCGGGAAGACACCAGACCGGCGGCGAGACTGCTGACCTTTCCGTCTCTGTATTTCGGAATGACGACCGCCTGTTCGATCCCGTCGATCTTGAGAAAGTTGTTCTCGACGTCTCCGAGTTCGATCCGGTATCCGTGCAATTTGACCTGAAGGTCCATTCTGCCGCCGTAATAGAGCATCCCGTCCACGAGATACCCCTCGTCCCCCGTTCTGTAAAACCGGTATTGCGCGCCGCTTTCCGTCGTTACACCGAAAGAGCGCTTGTTCTTTTCTTCGTTGTTCCAGTAACCCACGCTGACGGAATCCCCGACGATCACGATTTCGCCGTGCTCTCCTTCCGGGAGAACGCGGCCGTTTTCATCGACGATTCTGATCCACGTCCCGGGTTTCGGTCTTCCCACGGGAAGGGGAACGACGGTTTGGTTGATCTCGTCGGTTACGGTCACTTCCGTAACCGCGCAGGTCGATTCCGTGGGACCGTAGGTATTGACGACCTTCGCGTTCGGGAATCTCTTGTGTAAACGCTCGACCGTCCTGTTCGTCAGAATTTCCCCGCAAAACAGGAAATCCGTCAGAGAGGGCATCAATTCGGAAGAAAAGGACGGATCGGCAAGACAGACGTCCGCAAAGGAGGGCGTGGATACCCAAACGTTCGCGTTGCTTTCTCCGAGCGACCGATACAACTGCCGCATATCGTTCTGAACCGCCTTCGGCAACGCCCAGAGCGTCCCGCCCGTATACAGACACAAAAACAGATCCATAACCGAAAGATCAAAGGAAAAGGGCGCCTGGTTCAGGAACACGTACGCGGCTTCGTCCGGGATCCCGTTCCCGAGGGTGATCGCCCACCGGATAAAATGATCCAGGCAGTCTCTCGTGATCTGAACGCCTTTGGGCACACCCGTGCTGCCGGACGTAAAGATCATGTAAAAAACGTCGTCGGGACCGACGGCTTTTTCGGGCGGGATCCCGCCGCCTTCCGAGGACGCGATCCGGCAGATTTCTTCGCGGTCGACGACCGTCCCGGAGATCTCTGCTTCAAGGGTTTCGGTCGTCAGAATGATCTCCGGCTTGATTTCGTTGACGATCGCCTCGGTTCTCGAAACGGGAACGTTGACGTCGATGGGACAATACGCTCTGCCCGACTTGACGCAAGCCAGAAAGCATACGATCATCATGGGATCCTTGTGCCCGTAAACGACGACCGGCGCTTTGGTTTCAAGCCGGCAATCCATCCAGTATGCCAAACGGTCGGAGAAGTCGTTCAACCCGCTCCACGTGATCGAGCGCATCGTTTCCCCCGTTTTTTCAATCATCATCGGGCGTTCCGGCCATCTGGCGGCGTTCTGCCGCACCTTTTCAAGGATCGTTACGAATTGGTTGTCCATCTTATCGGAATGGCTCCTTTCGAGTGGCGGGTTTTCCCGCAAGAGGTGTTCTGTCGTTTATTGAATCATAGCACGGTTGACCTGCGATTATCGGCGCGACCGCTTCCGATGCGAAAAACGGCACGATCCGAAAAACGCTCACGCTCTCGTTGTGAGAGCCGTGAGCGCCTGCGGCCCGGGACCTTCCGGCTGTAAAACGAACCTGTCGGAACGATCGGACGCCCGGGCTTTTTTTCAATACATCTTCGCTCCCGCGGGGATGTGCGGATCGAGCATCAGGAGATGGAGTTTCTCATCGCCCTCTTCGGTGTGGACGGCGGAGATCAACATCCCGTTCGAGTCGATGCCCATCATGGCGCGGGGCGGGAGATTGACGATGGCGAGCAAGGTCTTGCCGACCAGTTGCT
>CAMZBE010000018.1 GCA_947304475.1 uncultured Clostridia bacterium | reverse complement strand
GATCTCGCCGACCGGGCGGTCGGTGGTGAGCAATTCCCGTGCCGCCCGACGGAGCCGGGTGTTGGTCAGATATTGCTTGAACCCGACGCCGACGACGCGGCGGAATACCCGTGAGAAATAGCAGCGGCTGAACCCGATCTCCGAGGCGCAGAGTTCTTCGGTCAGATCCTCGGTGTACCGGCGGTTGATCAGGAGCAGGGCGGAGTAGATCTTCAGGATCGAATCGGGCGCCGCCGTCGGCGCCTCGTCCGCGGGACGCCGAGCGGACAGATCGCGCAGCAACAGGAGCAGGAGCCGTCCCGCCCCGATCCGAAGCCCAATTTCCCGGAAGGGGCGGAGCGTTTCTTCCGCCGCCAGATCGGTGAGCGCGGGAAGTAATCCCGCCTCTTCGACCTCGCGCTCCGTCCAGAGCACTTTCGAGTCCGTCCGGCAGAGCGTCAGTTCGGAAAACGATTCTCCGATCGCTTCTCCTGTGGAGAATTCCTGCAAAAAGGAAGAACGGATCTTGATCACGTGGTAGGCGTTTTCGGGTTCGTCTCCCGTCGTCGCGTAGTGGATTGTGAAGGGGCGGAGCAGGATCAGATCGCCCGGTCCCGCGTCGTATTCCCGTCCGTCGGACGAGTTCCGGTAACTCCCCCGCTCGATCCAGAGCAGTTCAGTCGAAGAATGGATATGCGCGCGGGCGGAGACGTTGCGCGGACCGTTGGTTTGATAGAAAACCTCGATTCCGAGACCTCTCAGGGCGCGGTTCTCTTTTTCGGTATAATAGCGTTCCATTTTTCACCTATGACAAAAAATTGATATATCCTGACAAAATAATGATAGCATATAAGCCCGAAAAATGCTATGCTTTTCTTGAAAATATTTTTGCGAAGGAGACAAAACCATGGATCGGATCGTCAACATCGGCATTATCGGATGCGGAGGGATCGCAAACGGCAAGCATATGCCTTCTCTCAAAAAGATCGAAAACGTGCGCATGATCGCGTTCTGCGATATCATTCCCGAACGGGCGGAGAAGGCGGCGCGCGACTACGGCACCCCCGACGCGAAGGTCTACACCGACTACCGCGAACTGCTGAAAAATCCCGAGATCGAGGTGGTACACGTCCTGACGCCCAACCGTGAACACGCCGACATCTCGATCGACGCGCTCTACGCCGGCAAGCACGTGATGTGCGAGAAGCCGATGGCGAAAACGGCGGCGGACGCCCGCCGGATGGTCGAGGCGGCGAAGGCGACCGGAAAGAAACTGACCATCGGATATCAGCACCGGCAGAAAGCGCAGAGCCAGTACGCCAAGCAGTACATCGAGACCGGGGCGCTCGGCGAGATCTATTACGCGAACTGCCTCGCGATCCGTCGCCGCGGAACCCCGAACTGGGGCGTTTTCCTTAACGAAGAGGAGCAGGGAGGCGGTCCGATCATCGACATCGCGACGCACTCGCTCGACCTGACGCTCTACCTGATGAACAACTACGAGCCCAAAATGGTGCTCGGCAAGACGCACAAGAAACTCGAGCATCCCGAGGCGGGCAACATCTGGGGGGACAACGGCGTCAGCACCACTCCGCTCGAAGAGGCGGCGTGCGCCATGATCGTGATGAAGAACGGCGCGACCATCCTTCTTGAGACCTCTTGGGCGCTCAACACCGTCGAACCGGTGCAGGAGGGAAGTTGCGTCCTCTGCGGAAGCCGCGCGGGACTGCAGATCAAGAACAACAACCTCGTCATCAACCGCGTCGATCTCGGTCGGCAGGTGAAGGAAGAGGTGGACGTCTCCGCGGGCGGCGTCGCCTTCTACAACGGCGCGAAGGTGTCCCCGGAACTGACCGAGGCGAGAAACTGGATCAAGGCGATCGTCGAGGATACGCCCCCGGTCGTCCTGCCCGAGCAGGCGCTCGTGGTCTCCGAGATCCTGGAAGCGATCTACGTTTCGTCGAAGACAGGAAAACCGGTCGTCTTCGATTGACGGCGCGGGCAAGCGGAAATCCGCCCTCCGGGGCGCGCGGCAGGTCCACGCGGAGAAGGTCTGAATGCCGCCCGTGAAAAGGGGGCGGAGATCGTCGGCGCGTACGCCAACCGTACCCGGTTTTCATAACAAAAGCGTCCTTTCCCCGTCAAACGGGAGAAAGGACGCTTCTTTTATTTCCGCGGGAGATTATTTCGCTGTCAGGTACCCTTCGCGGTAGAGCAGTTCGGCGATCAGCACCGCGCCGCCGGCGGCGCCTCGCAGCGTGTTATGCGAGAGACCGACGAACTTGTAGTCGAAGAGCGTATCCTCGCGGAGCCGTCCGACCGAGACGCCCATACCGCCGTAGAGATCGCGGTCGAGCGCCGCCTGCGGGCGGTTGTCTTCTTCAAAATAGGTGATGAACTGTTCGGGCGCGCTCGGCAGTCCGAGGATCTGCGGTTTGCCTTTGAAGTTGCGCCACGCCTCGAGGATCTCTTCCTTACCCGGCTTCTTTTCGAAGTCGACGAAGACCGCGGCGGTGTGCCCGTCGGAGACCGGGACGCGGATGCACTGCGTCGTGATGAGCGGGGCGTCGGCTTTGACGATCTTGCCGTCCTCGACGCGTCCCCAGACGCGCAGAGGTTCCTGCTCGCTCTTCTCTTCCTCGCCGCCGATGTACGGGATCACGTTGTCGATCATTTCGGGCCACTCGCGGAAGGTCTTACCCGCGCCGCTGATCGCCTGATAGGTCGTGGCGACGACGCGCTTGATACCGTAGGGAAGAAGCGGCGTCAGGGCGGGAACGTAACTCTGGATCGAGCAGTTGGGCTTGACGGCGATGAACCCGCGCTTGGTGCCGAGACGCTTTCTCTGCGCTTCGATCACGGCAAGGTGCGCGTCGTTGATCTCGGGAATCACCATCGGGACGTCGGGCGTCCAGCGGTTCGCCGAGTTGTTCGAGACCACGGGGATCTCCGCCTTCGCGTAGCGTTCCTCGAGCGCCTTGATTTCTTCTTTTTTCATATCGACGGCGCAGAACACGAAATCGACGAGCGACTTGACCGTGTCAATATCGTCCGAAGAGAGAACGGTCATTTGGGCGACGTCCTCGGGCATCGGCGTCTTCATCTTCCAGCGCTCGCCCACCGCCTCGCGGTAGGTCTTGCCCGCGGAACGGGGGCTGGCGACGACAGCCGTCAGTTCAAAGTAGGGATGATTTTCGAGCAGGGTGACGAACCGCTGACCGACCATGCCGGTCGCGCCGACGACACCCGCTTTGAGTTTCTGCATAGCGCACTCTCCTTCAAAGAGAAAAACATTATATCGTATTATAGCAGAAGGAGAGCCGTCTGTCAATCGTTTACGGGCGATTTTCGCTTTATTTGCGTATGATCGTCACGTTTTGCGGCAGGATCCCGGTCTGCTCGTAGACGATGGTGCAGATCCGGGCGTTATCCGCGCTGTTCAGTTCGGCGTCGTGCGAGACCACGATGCTCGCGCGGTCGCCGTTCACCACCGCGACGCAGGGCGAGAACCCCTTTGCCTCGACCAGACTCTCGATGTTGGCTTCACGCTCCATATTGACGGCGATTCCCGAGATGCCCGAGAGCGCAGACGCGTGTTCCTCGCTGCCCTCCTCGGTGTCGCGCACGACCGACTGCAGGACCTCGATCGCCTCGTCGCGCGTTTGCTTGCGCGAGAGTTCCGCCGCCGTGAAGTAGTCCGCGTCGCCCGACGCCGCCGCACCGTCGCTTGCGTTTGCCCCCGCGTCGACCGCGTTGTTCTCACCGTAGCCGATCGCGTCGGCGGGATCGTAGAACCACAGGTAGTTCAGGTAGACCGCCGCGCCGATCAGGAGTACCGCCGAGAGAATGATCCAGTTCCGTTTTCCGACCTTTCCGAAAAACCGCTTGACGCCGTGAAGTTTTGCCATATTGTTTGCCCCCCGTTGTTTTTTTGTTTCATTCTATGCGCCGCTTCGCCGCGGTATGCGCTACCTGCGTCGCTCGGAGACCGTGACGCGGTTTGCGCCGATCCCGAGCAGAGCCGACGTCAGGCGCGTCAGTTCGTTTCTGATCTCCGCGTCGCCGCCCCCGTCGCAGACGATCGCCGCACCGAGCACCGACGGCGGGGATACCGACGCGGTTTTGGAGCCCGCGTAGGTGGTCCTCTCCCCTTCTTTCAGCGTGATCATCACCGTCACCCGCCCGACGCCCCTGACCTCGGCGCAGAGAGACGCCAGTTCGGTTTCGAGCGCAAGGCGGTAGGCGGCGGGATCGGTCGCGCTCGCGTTCTTTTCGCTTTTCGCGCCGAACAGCCCGCTCCCCGACAGGAGCAAGAGGATCCCTGCCAGAGCGAGCAGAAGGACGGGGAAGCCCCCGATACGTTCCAAAAGGCGGGGCTTCCTTTTCTCTTTTGGCTTTGTTTCGCGTTCGGTCATGCGGTCTCTCCTTCGGTCCTGACGGTCACGGCGGCGCGGCTCTCGCACGACAGCCACGCGGCGATCTTGTCTTTCAGTCCCGCGTCGCGCGCCGCCAGAACGACGGTGATCGAACCCGGATCGTTTTCCCCCGCGGGCAGGGAGATTGAGACGGTCGCCCTCTCCGCTCCGAAGCGGCGGACAATCTCCTGCGCCAGAGCGCGTTCGGCTTCACCCGCTACGAGACGCGCGGGCGTATCTCCGATCTCCCGGACGTTATCGGGGAGCAGTTCTCCCGGGAGAGCGGGGGGTTCGCCCATCGCCGAAAGGATCGGAAGCAGAAGGGCGAGCAGCGTCGTGAGCGCGACGGCGAAGAGAACGGTGCGCCGCGTTTTGCCGCGCGGAGCGAGCGCCGTTCCGACGTTTGCCGCCGCCGCGATCAGAAGGATCGACGGAAGGATTTTCACGGCGTCGGGACGCACCGGACGAGAACGCCGGTCGAGACGAGGAACACGGTCACCCCCATTGCAAGAGAGGCAAGCAGAAGATCGAAGACCGCGCGGAACTCACCGAGCAGGCGTTCGGTCGTGGAGAGCGAGAATGCCCGCGCCGCCGCCGCCGTGAGCGAGTAGGAGAAACGGAAGAACAACAGGCGGAGCAAGGTCGGCAGGAACAGAAGGAGCAGGGCGTAGACCGCCCCGACGCCGACCGAGCGGCGAAGAAGCGCGAGCGAACCCGAAACCGTCGAGAGGGTTCCCGACACCGTTCCGCCCACGATCGGGATCATACCCGAGAGGGCGGTTTTCGCGCTTTTCAGGGCAACGCCGTCGCTTGACGCCGAGAGCCCGGTTTGCAGGGCGAGCGCCGCCGTGAAGAGCGTCGACAGGATTCCCGAAGCGAAGAGAAAGAAGCCGCGCAGATTGGACGCAAGCCCGTCGAGTTTGAGTTCGTCCCCGCCCAGCGTCCCGACAAGTGACAACCCGAAGCAGCAGCCGGCGACGGCGGGCAGAACGCGGCAGAAGAACAGACCGACGAGCGAAAGGACCGACGCGATCCCGCCCGACGCCGCTGCGGCGGTGGCGATCCCGCCCCCCGAGAGCGAGAGGGCGGTCATCACGGGAAGAAAAGCCCCGAGGACCTTCGAGAGCGACGCAAGGCAGTCGCCGACGGATGCGACCGTCCCCTCCGCGATCCTGTAGACCGCGAGCGATACGGTCGCCGCGAGCGCCCCCGAGACCAACGTCCGTTCACCCGTCCCGCCCCGCGCGAACAGTTCGTAGCACGCCGAGAGCAGGACCAGGGCGAGCAGGGAGAAAAAGCCCGGGAGAACGGTCTTCCACCCGTCCGAAACACCTTCGGACAGAAGAAGAAAGAAGGACTTGACGCCGACCAGATCGGTAAGTTCTCCGACGTCGCCGGAGGCGGGGAGTTTTTCCCTCACCCCTTCGGGCAGCCCCGAAAGAAAGTCGCCCCACGCCGTCTCCCCGTCCGGGGCGGTCTTGTCCCGGTCGTCCCCGTCCGCCGACGCGGGGAGCGCGAAGAGGCAAAGCAGAAGGAGCGCGAAGAGCAGAGCAAACGACCGTTTCATTTCGCGTCTCCTTTCGTTTTATCCCCCGCCGGCAAGCGAGAGGGCAAGTTCGGTCAGGGTGATCAGATCGGGCAGGCAGAGCAGCAGGATCTCTCCGCGTCCCGCGCATTCGAGCGCGGTCGCAGCGCCGTTCTCTCCGAGTTCGCGGCAGACGCCCGCCCCAATCTCACTCAGGTACCCGCACGCCAGCACTTTGAGCAGGGTTTCCAGATATGTTGAGAGGGCGGAACGCTCCGCCAATTCGCAAAAAACCGCAACCGCCCCCCCGATCCGTCCGACGAAAAGCAGAAGCAGGAAAAGGACGCCCGACAGCGAGACCAGCGGCGCGATCTTTCCGTTCTGCCCTTTCAGGATCGTGCCGGCAAGAGCGGTGAGCAGCGCGATCCCGACCAGTTTCAGCATCAGATGCCGAACACCTCCCGCACCGCGTCGAACAGTTCGCCGATCTCGCGGACGAGAAGCAGGAATACGATTACGATTCCGGCGATCGAGAGCAAGGTCGACTGTTCTTCCCGCCCCGCCTTTCCGAGGATCTGGCAGGCGACCGAGACGAGGAAGCCCACTCCGGCGATCTTGAGGATCAAGGAGACGTCCATCTTTTTTCCTTTCGTTCAGACGATCAGCAGAAGGAACAGCAGTCCCCCCGTCAGGATCAAGGTCGAACGGAGCCGGACGCGGACGGCTCCGTCGCGTTTTTGTTTTTCGAGCAGTTCGCCGAGTTCGCCGATCGCGCAGTCGCACGCCGCGAGTTCCTCGCTTTTCAAGGGCGCGCCCGCCCCCGAAAAGAACCCGTCGAGCACCCGCCCCGCGTCGGGGGAGAGCGACAGGGCGGGCAGCGCGTGTCGGTACGCAAAGAGCAGATCGCCCTCCTCCGCCGCGTCGAAAAAGCCCGCCGCCCGGAGCGCGGGGAGATCCGCCGTGCGGCAGATCTCGGGCAGGGGACGCGCAAAGCAGGCGATCTCGCGTTTGATGCGGCGCAGGAGTACAAGGAATTCCTCGGTCTGCCTAATCGAGCGTGCCTCGCGCCGTTTCAGTCCGGGCGGAACGAGAAACAGGCAGACCAGATACGAGACCAGAAAGAGCCACCGCACGGTTATCCGACCGGTTCCGCAAGCGTCGCTTCGTACTGGACGAAGCCGCCGCCCTCGCGCGTGATCCCGATGAAGGCGCCGAAGATCCCCGCCCGGAGCAGGGGAGAAACGGGGGAACGGCGTTCCAGGCGGGCAAGAGAGGTGCCGTGGACGGTCGCGACGATCGGGACGCCGCCCCCCTCGACCGAAAGAATCGCGGAAACTTCGTCTTCGCCCCCGATTTCGTCGACCAGGATCACGTCGGGCGAGAGGGTGCGGGTGGCGATTGCGATCCCCTCGCCCTTGCCGCAGCCCGTGAGCAGATCGACGCAGGCGCCGCGTCCGTACCAATCCCCCGAGAGTTCTCCCCGGCAGTCGACGATCGCCGTCCGGAGAGGGCGGGAACCGGTCGAAAGGCGCAGGGCGAGGTCGCGCAAAACCGTGGTTTTCCCGCCGCCGGGCGGAGAGAAGATCAGGAGCCCGAGGCGGCACCCCGAACGCCGGAACACCCGTTCGGCGAATTCCCCCGCGCCCGGGACCGCGCGCGCCACGCGGATCACGACCGAGCCGATCCGTCGGATCCCGACGATCCTTCCGTTTTCGCGGACGAACTCGCCGCAGATCCCCGCCCGCGAACCGCCGGGCAGGGGAAGATACCCCTCGCAAAGACAGTCGCCGAAGGCGTAAAGCGAGCCGCCCGCGACTCCTCTGACGAACGCGGTCAGTTCCTCTTCCGTGAGGGTGACCGGGAGCGCCGCCGTCCGCTCCCCGATCACGAGATGGCACCCCCTGCCGGCGTGGAGCCTGATCTCCCGGAGCGAGTCGTCGAAGTCGTCACACGACCGTTTTACCCGCTCGATCTCCCGGAGCAGACGCTCGGGCAGCACGGGCGAAAGCGGCAAAGCGGCGTGGTACGGCGTCGGGTACAGGGCGGTCATTTTCGGTCGTCTCCTTCCTTTTTTCAGGGGGTTCCCGCTTCGACAAGTTTTTCGCGGCTCTTGACTTTTTCGACATGTTGTGATATATTAGACGAGGTGCCCGGAAATCCCGTCTGACCGGGAACACGAACTGACATGACATGGAGGGAATTGACAATGAAATCGATCGGTATCGTCAGAAGGATCGACGCTCTCGGGCGGATCGTTATTCCGAAAGAGATGCGGAAATCGCTGTATCTTGAGGAAGGGGATCCCGTTGATATTTCTTCGGAAAACGACGCGATTGTGATCCGGAAATCGGGTTCCGTTTGCGTGTTCTGCGGAAAGAACGGCGGCGACCTGACCACCTTCCGCGGTCGTTCGGTCTGCGCTTCCTGCCTCCGCGAACTCGGCGAGAAGCAGGACTGATTGCACGGTACAACCTATGCCCGTCCGGGGACGATTATTCCTGCGGGCAGACGAAAGAGAAAGCGGCGTCCCGGTTTGGCCCGGGGACGCCGCTTTTGCTCTGAAACGACAACTCTTTAATTATAAAACGACGCCGCCCTTATACAGGGCGGCGTATCGTTAAAAGCGCAGGACGGTCAGCATATCGGAAAGGAAAGAGAGCAGTGCCAAAAGCAGGACGAGGATCGAGACGCAGATCTTGGAAACGTAGTTGATCGGACTGATATTCTCTTTCTTGTTCCGGATCGTGCGGAAGAGCATTCCGAGCCCGATCCCGCCCCCGAACGAGAGCGACAGGAAGGGGAAAAGAAAGGGGGAGACCGTCAGGTCCTTCGCCGTGTAGACGTAGAGCGCCGTGAGAAAAGAGACGACGGCGATCCCGAAGAAGAAGTATGAGAGGATCGTGAACGCCGTTTCCGCGCGCGACGGTTTCTCCCGCTCGGTTTGCTCGGGGAGATCGCAGTCCGGCAATTTTTCGGTATTCGGATCCTGCTTCCCGGTCTTCATTACAGTCCGAGAAGGTCGACCTTCTCGTAGAGCGAGACGAGATCGGCGCGCTTCTTTTCGCAGAAGCGTTTCATCTCGGCGATCTGCTCTTCGGTGAAGGAATCGAGGTCGCCCGGCTGCAGTTTGTTCTTATACATCCGGTCGAGCATCAGCGCGTAGCGGATCTCGGTCGAAACGATCTTGCCCGCGCGCGAGCAGACGACGATGTTGGATTTCCCTTCGAGCAGTTGTTCGACGGCGTAGACGCCCATCATGGACGAGAGCAGACGGTCCTCCAGCGTCGGGGTGCCGCCGCGGACGACGTGCGCCAGACGGGCGAACCGCGACTCGACGCCGGTCTCGCGTTCGACGCGCTCGGTGAAACTCGGACCGAACTCGTGACCGCAGCCCTCGGAGACGACGATGATGAAATTCCGCTTGCCGAGCGCCTTGGAACGCTTGATCTTCTCGATCGTGCCGTCCGCGTCGAACTCGATCTCGGGGATGGCGACGGCGGTCGCGCCCGAGGCGATGCCCGAACGCAGCGCGATATCGCCCGCGTCGCGGCCCATCACTTCGACGACGTTGCAGCGCGCGTGAGACTCGCAGGTGTCGCGCAGGCGGTCGACCATCTCGATCACGGTGTTCATCGCGGTATCGAAACCGATCGAAAGATCGGTCGAGGTGATGTCGTTGTCGATCGTACCGGGCAGCCCTACGCAGGGGATCCCGTGTCCCGTCAGATCGGTCGCGCCGCGGAAGGTCCCGTCGCCGCCGATGGCGACGATCCCGTCGATCTCAAGACGGCGGCAGGTATCGACGGCTTTCGCCATGCCCGCCTCGGTCTTGAACTCGGGGCAACGGTCGGAATAGAGCATGGTGCCGCCGTGGTTGATGCAGTTCGAGACGTCGCGGATACCCAGTTGCTTGATATCCCCGTCGATCAGTCCGCTGTATCCGCGGTAGATCCCCATGACCTCGACGCCGTGCGCGATCGCGGTCCGGGTGACGGCGCGGATCGCCGCGTTCATACCGGGGGCGTCTCCCCCGGACGTCAGTACGCCGATTCTTCTGAACTTTTCCATAGCAGTCCGGCTTCCTTTCTCAATCGGCTCCCGCAGGAGCCGGGATCATTCGTTTTGGAGTTCGGTCAGGCAGTGGCGGATCGCCCGTTCGGCGGCGCCGCGTCTGACCGTCTCCCGGTCGCCCGGGATATCCTCGCGGAACACGAGGGTTTTGTTTTTGATCGCAACGCCGATATAGACGCATCCGACCGGCGTTTCGGGGGTGCCCCCGTCGGGACCGGCGACGCCGGTGACCGAGACGGCAAGATCGGTGCCGAAGCGTCTCTGCGCGCCCTCCGCCATCGCGGCGGCGACGTCGCGGCTGACCACTCCGCGCTCGCGGATCAGGTCTTCCGACACGCCGAGCAGCGCGGTTTTGACCGACGGCGCGTAGGTGACGGCTCCGCCCGGAAAGACGGCGCTCGCGCCCGAGGCGCCCGTGCTCTCCATGGACGGCGACAGACTGACCATGACGTGCGCCACCCCGAACGCGGAGATTTACTACACGA
>CAMZBE010000017.1 GCA_947304475.1 uncultured Clostridia bacterium | reverse complement strand
TTGCCACGCCAGCCAATGCCGCCGCGGCGGGCGAGAACGAGCGCAGAATCCCCGTTCTCGGTCCGAAGCTGTACAAGCGTACTGCGAGAGGTCGAGAACGGGGAGAGGAAAACGAATTCAAACAAAAAGAAAAAAACCACCCGCCGCGGCGGGTGGTTTTCTTCCTCAAATTGCGTTTAACAAAGCGAATACTCCACACACAGAAGAAAGCTTTAGCGAATCATATTTGATCCCATTCGTTTTCCGGTCTGTGCCGTCGATCGCCCGTCGCCTTTTAAGCCCAACCGATGGTGCCAGGCTTCGGCTCCTTGATGATCGACTCTTTCAGGAACTCCACCGCGTGGCGCAGTCCCTCTTCCGGCGTCATCAGACTGTCCTCGTGCTCGATGCTCATCACCTTGTCGTAGCCGACCAGGCGGAGCGCCGAGATGATGTCGCGCCAGTAGTCAAGCCCGTTGCCGTAGCCGACCGAGCGGAAGATCCACGAGCGGTGCGCCTCGTCCCGGTAGCGTTTGGTGTCCAGCACGCCGAACTTCGCGACGTTGTACTTGTCGAGTTTGGTGTCCTTGGCGTGGAAGTGATAGATCGCGCCCTCAAGCGCCTTGATCGCGGCAACGGGATCGATGCCCTGCCAGATCAGATGCGAGGGATCGAAGTTCGCGCCGATCGTCTCGCCGACCGCCTCGCGGATGCGGAGCATGGTTTCGGGATTGTAGACGCAGAAACCGGGGTGCATCTCAAAGGCGATTTTGGTGACGCCGTGGTTTCTCGCGAACTCCGCGGTCTTCTTCCAGTAGGGGATCAGCACCTCGTTCCACTGGTAATCGAGAACGCCGAGAAAGTCGTGCGGCCAGGGGCAGGTCGCCCAGTTCGGCGTCTTATCCTCGGGAGAGCCGCCGGGGCAGCCCGAGAAGGTAACGACGGTGTCGACGCCGAGTTTTTCGGCGAGCAGAACCGCGTCGATGAAGTCGTCGTGGAACTCCTTCGCGATTTTCTTGTCGGGGTGGACGGGGTTGCCGTGCGCCGACAGGTTGGAGAGTTCGACGTGGTGGCGCGCAAGCGTCGCCTTGAACTCGTCAAGCGCCTTTTGATCGTTCAGCAGAATCTTCGGATCGCAGTGCGCCTTGCCGGGATAACCGCCGCAGCCGATCTCCACCGCCTCGATACCGAGCGCCTCGAACTTGGTGAGCGCCTCTTCGAGCGACATTTTGCCGAACAGGTTGGTCAGAACGCCGAGTTTCATTTGAAAAAATCTCCTTTTCGTAAGATCTGTTGTTACTATTATACCTTCTCGCCCCGCATTTTGCAAGGGGTTTTCCTTCTTTTTTCTTTTACGCGCGCTCGCCCGCATAATAACGGCGCCGGGGGGTATCCTAACCCCCGCCGGACGGTTCCGGCGGAGGTGATCTATGGAAAAACTGCAGACCGACGCGTTCTATTTTCTCTTGGGCGCGCTCGGATACCCCGCGCTCGAGATTCTGTGGCGCGGAGATACCCACCCGACCATGGCGCTCGCGGGCGGGATCTGCGCCGTCGCGCTCTACCGCATCAACCGCACTCTCGCCCCGGGATCGCTCTTTCTTCGGCTGCTCGCCTCGGGGGCGGCGATCACGCTGACCGAACTGGCGTTCGGCGTGATCTTTAATCTCGGGCTCGGGCTGAACGTCTGGGACTACTCTTCGCTCCCTTTGCATCTGTTCGGGCAGATCTGCCTGCCCTACTCGCTTCTCTGGTGCCTGCTCGCGCTCCCCTTCTGCCTGTTCTGCGCCCGCCCGACCAAGAGACGTTCCGCCCCCTGACGCAAGACAGAGAACGGGGCGAGCCGACCTTTTTCGGTCTTGACAGGAAACGGGATTTGTGCTATACTCATCTCGAAACAAGCAGCGGAGGAACGCGATGAAAAACACCGGAACCGACCAAACGTTTCCGCGTATCCTGACCGAACCCGAAAAACTGGTGGAAACCGGGATCGACGGCGAGCGGCTCTTTTCCGGCGCCGTGTTCGATCTTGAGGTCGACCGCGTCAAACTCCCGAACGGACGGATCGCGACGCGCGAACTGATCCGGCACAAGGGCGCCGTCGCGATCGTGCCCCTGTTCTCCGACGGCACCGTGGCGGTGGAGGAACAATTCCGCTACGCGGTGGGCAAGATCCTCTTCGAGATCCCGGCGGGAAAACTCGACACCCCGGACGAAAACCGCGAGCAGGCGGCGCGCCGTGAACTCCGTGAGGAGACCGGCCTTGTCGCCGGAAAACTGATCTGTCTCGGCGACTACTACGGTTCCCCCGCGATCGTCGACGAACGCATCACGCTTTACCTCGCGACCGAACTTTCCGAGGGCGAACGCGATCTCGACGACGACGAGTTCCTCTCGGTTCGCAGGATCCCGCTCGACGACCTTTGCGACGCGATCCTTTCCGGCGAGATCCCGGACGGGAAAACCCAGGCGGCGCTCTCACGCGTGATGCTGATGCGGCAGCGCGGCTTGATCTGACGGTATTCAGACGTATAAACGGAGGTACATAGAATGGATTTTGTTCTCAACAACGGCGCGACCGTCCTTTTGATCCTGGCGGGCGTCCTGATCGGTTTCGGGGCGCTGCTCGGTCTGTTCCGGGGGTTCAAGCGGGCGTTCATCCGCTTTCTCACCGTCGCGATCGCTTTCTTCGGTTCACTCTTCGCGTGCCGGTATTTTCTGACCAACACCGAGCGGGTGCTGAACCACCCCTGGACGCAGAAACTGCTCGGGCTTCTGAAGATCACCTTCCTCGACCAGTTGAAGGAACAGGTGCCCGACGCCTACGAACTGCTGATCGGTCTTCCGGTCGCGATCCTCTCGCCGATCGTATTCACCGCGCTGTTCATTGTCGCGGCGTTCGTGCTTGAGATCGTCTCGATGATCATCGGCTTCTTTGCCGGTCCGAAACACAGTTTCCGCCTGCTCGGCGGCGTGATCGGCGCGGTACAGGGCGCCGTCGTGACCGTCGCGATTATGGTCCCGCTCTGCGGTCTGCTCACCAACGCCGTTTCGGCGATCGACACGATCGAAGAGGAGAAGGACGACCGCTACAACGTCGCCGCGGTCGACCAACTCGCGGGATATAAGGAACAGATGCTCGCCATCTCCGACGCGCCGATCTACCAACTGGTGGACAAGTACGCCGGCACCCCGATCTGCAACTCCCTGATGCGGTACGAGGTGGACGGGAAAGAGGTCAACATCAAGGACGAGACCGACAACGTCGCCTGCCTCTACGCGCACAGTTTCCCCCTGATCGGCACGGATATCAAGTCGTACACGCAGGACCAGATCGGCGCGATGAACGACCTGGTGGACGATATAGACAAATCCGAACTTTTCCCGCGCCTGATCGCCGCGATCCTGAACGCCGCGGGCAACGCGTGGGACGGCGGAGACGAGTTCTTCTCGATCCGCGCGCCCGAGGTCTCCGACGAGTTCACGAACGTCATGAAGGAACTCTACGGCGTTCTGAAAGCGTCGAGCGCCGAAGACGACGCCCACACCCCGACCGGTATGCCCGCGGGCAGATCGGTGGTCGCCAACGACTTCCAGACGCTGGTCGACCTGATGGACGTCTTTGAAAAGCACGGCGTCTTCCCGATCATCGACGACTCCGACGCCATGAAGGACAAACTCTCGAACGATCCGACGCTGGTCCCCGACATCCGGACCGTCCTGCGTGCAAACGACAGGTACGCCGCGGTCTGCGACGCCCTTGAATCGGCTGTAATCAAGGCGGTGGTCGCCAACTACGTCGACATCCCCGAGACCGATTCGCCCGCATACGTCGAGTACCACCAGATGACGACCGCGATCGCGGACGCCCTGAACGGCGTTGACAACGCCGACCTGCAGGCGTTCTTCAACGATCCGGATCAGTTCATCGGTACCGACGTGCAGTCCGCTCTGGACGACAACCCCGACGTGGGAATCGACAGCGCGATGCTCGATATCGCAAAGGATCTGCTCGCCGACGCGCTTGCGCAGGACGAAACCCTCAAAGCGAAACTCGAAGATCCCGATCAAACCATCACGGCGGAAGACATCGAAGCGTTCCTTGCCGCAATGAACAACGGCGACAACTGATTTTTCGCATCTTCTGCGGGCGCCCCTTCCCGGGGCGCCCGCCCTTTTTGCACAATCTCGTTTTCGGCGAATTCGACAACTATATATAGACGGTGCGGGCAAGGCGACGTCAACCTGTGGAAAAATCGCTTGACACGGGGCGAGAAAAACGGTATAATTATTAATTGAACGAAAAACCGCATTACCGGAGGAAACCGAACTTCATGGCAAAAAACGAATACAACGCGAGTTCCATAACGGTACTCGAGGGGCTTGAACCGGTCAGACGACGCCCCGGAATGTATATCGGCGACACCGACGTCCGAGGACTGCACCACATGGTCTGGGAGATCGTCGACAACGCGGTCGACGAGGCGGCGAACGGCTTCGCCGACAGAATCGATGTGACCATCCACCCCGACGGCAGTCTGACCGTCACCGACAACGGACGCGGGATGCCGGTGGACATCCACCCGGGAACGCAGGTGCCGGGCATTGAACTGATCTTTACGAAACTGCACGCGGGCGGCAAATTCGACGGCAAGAGTTATTCGTACGCGGGCGGTCTTCACGGCGTGGGCGCGTCGGTCGTCAACGCCCTTTCGCGTTGGCTTGTCGCCGAATCGGTCCGCGACGGCAAACGCTACCGCATCGAGTTTGAAAGTCCCGAGGACGAAGAGGGGAACGTCCGCTCGGGCGCACTGAAACGCAAACTCCGCGTCGTGGGACGCGACGTGCCGGGGCACGGTTCCTCGGTGACGTTCATGCCCGACGACCGGGTGTTCAACACGGTCCATTTCGATTTCAACACGATCCAGAACAAACTGCGCGAACTGGCGTTTCTGAACGCCGGGCTGACCATCACCTTCAAGGACGAGCGCAGAACCGAAGGGGAGAACGCCTTCGTTTACAGTTACAAAAACGGGCTCGTCGATTACATGAAGTTCTTCCACCAGGGGAAGAAACCGCTCTACGAAGAACCGATCTTGATCTCGGGCGAATCCGACGGCATCCGCCTGACCGCGGCGATCCAGCACACCGACGGTTATAACGAGACCATTCTTTCCTACGTCAACAACATCCGCACCACCGAGGGCGGCACGCACGAGACCGGGTTCAAGACCGCCCTGACCAAGGTCTTCAACACCGCCGCGCGCGAACTCGGCGTACTGAAGGACAAGGACGACAACTATATCGGCGAGGATCTGCGCGAAGGGTTGACCGTCATCCTGCTCGTCAAGATGAAGGAAGCCCAGTTCGAGGGGCAGACCAAGACCAAACTCGGCAATATCTCGGTGCGCACGGCGGTCGAGACCATCGTGACCGAGCAACTCGGACGCTACACCCAGAACCGCTCCAATCAGGCGGTCGTGAAGGCGGCGCTCGAGAAGGCGAAGGCGGCGCGCGGCGTGCGCGAAGCGACCAAGAAGGCGAACGACCTCGCCCGCCAGAAGAACAGTCTCGAGGTCACGGCGCTGGTCGGCAAATTCGCCGCGAGCATCGGGCGCGACTACTCGAAAAACGAAATGTTCATCGTCGAGGGCGACTCAGCGGGCGGCTCCGCGAAACAGGGACGCGACCGGAACTTTCAGGCGATCCTTCCCCTGCGCGGAAAACCGGTCAACAGCGAAAAGCGCCGGCTTGAAGCCCTGCTCGCGAACGAGGAGATCCGTTCGATCATCACGGCGCTCGGCACCGGCGTCGGACGGGACTTCAACATCGCCAATCTCCGCTACGACAAGGTCATTATCCTCGCCGACGCGGACCAGGACGGCGCACACATCCGGGCGCTGCTCCTGACCTTCTTCTACCGCTATATGAAAGAACTGATCCTCGAAGGGCACGTCTATATCGGAATGCCCCCGCTCTACCGCGTCGAGCGCAAGTCCGACGGCAAGGTCTGGTTCGCCTACGACGACGCCGAGTGTGAGAAGATCACCGCCCAGTTCGAGAAGAGTTCCGCCTATACCATCTCTCGCTACAAAGGGCTCGGCGAAATGAACCCCGAACTGCTCTGGGAAACCACGATGAACCCCGCGCATAGGACGCTGATCCGCGTCGGAATCGAGGACGCGGCGGAGGCGGAGAATATGGTGACGGTTCTGATGGGCGACGACGCCGCCCGCCGGCAGGATTACATTTTCGCGCACGCCGACTTCAACAAA
This sequence comes from uncultured Clostridia bacterium, assembly GCA_947304475.1. Lineage (GTDB taxonomy): Bacteria > Bacillota > Clostridia > Oscillospirales > CAG-272 > UBA1740. The sequence goes on along the minus strand of CAMZBE010000017.1, from coordinate 4,269 downwards.
GTGGACGCGTTCGCCAAGAAAGTGAAGGTGTAAAAGGTGAGCCGACAGTCAAAGACGCCGAAAGAAACGGTCGACAATACCGTGATCCTTGAACGCAACATGGAAGACGTGATGCACGCCTCCATGATGCCCTATTCCGAACACGTCATTCTCGAACGCGCGGTCCCGCGGGTAGAGGACGGTCTGAAACCTGTGCAGCGCCGCGTTCTGTTCGCGATGAACGAGGCGGGGCTGACGCCCGACAAGCCCTTCCGCAAATCGGCGAACATCGTCGGGGAGACCATGGCGAAATATCACCCCCACGGCGACAGTTCCATCTACGAGACCATGGTGCGTATGGCGCAGGACTTCAATATGCGCGTCCCGCTCGTCGAAGGGAACGGAAACTTCGGTTCAATGGACGGGGACACCGCCGCCGCCTTCCGGTACACCGAGGCGCGTATGGCGCCCGCCGCCCTTCTGATGATGCGCGATCTCGCAAAAGAGACCGTGCCGTCGTCTCTCAACTTCGACGATACGCGCAGGGAACCCGACGTCCTGCCCGCCCTCTTCCCCAACCTGCTGATCAACGGATCCGCCGGGATCGCGGTCGGGCTTGCGACCAATATTCCGCCCCATAACCCCGACGAGGTGATCGACGGCGTCATCGCCGCGGTCAAAAACCCGAAGATCACGCTCGAAGGGCTGATGAAGCATATCAAAGGTCCGGATTTTCCGACCGGCGGGATCATCGTCAACCCGCAGGATCTGCCCGCGATCTACGCGACCGGAGAGGGCAAACTCTACGTCCGCGCCAAAGCCGAGATCGAGAAACTCCCGGACGGGAAGACCAATATCGTCATCACCGAATTCCCCTTCCAGGCGAACAAGGCGGAACTGCTCGCCAAAGTACTGGAGCACGCGCAGGGGAAGCGCGAGATCATCCAACAGATCTCGGACGTGCGCGACGAATCCGACCGGACGGGCATCCGCGCGGTCATCGAGGTCAAACGCGGTTACGACGCCGCCAAACTGCTGACCTACCTGTACCGCTACACCGACCTGCAGAAGACCTTTGCCGTCAATATGAACGCGATCGCCGAGGGGCGCCCGATGCAACTTCCTCTGGTCGCCGCGGTCAACTACTACGTCGCCTTCCGTCGCAAAATCGAACGCCGCCGGATCAACTACGATCTGCGCGTCGCGCGCGATCGTGAAGAGATCCTCGGGGGGCTGACGGTCGCGGCGCTGAACATCGACCGCGTGATCGCGGTGATCCGCGGTTCCAAGACGCCCGCCGCCGCGAAGGAGCAACTCTGCGCCGAATTCAACCTGACCGACCGGCAGGCGGAAGCCATTCTCGAAATGAAACTCCGCCGGCTGACCGGGCTCGAAATCGAAACCCTCGAAAACGAACTGGCGAAGGTGCGCGAGAATATCGCCAACTACGAACGCCTGCTCGCCGATCCCGCGGAGATGGACCGCGAGATTATCGCGTCGCTGAAGGACGTCAAGCGCGCGCTGCACTCCGAGCGCCTCACCGAACTTGCCGGCGAGATCGAAGAGGAGACGGTTAAACTCGACGATTTCCGGGTGGCGGAGGATACCGTCGCCTATATCGACGAGGCAGGAAATCTCCACCGCGTAAGCGAAAAAATCTTTGAAAATATGCAAAAATCAGCAACCACCCCCGAAGAACTGTACGTCAGAACGAGAACCGACGTCACCCTCTACTTCTTCGGGAATCGGGCGGGCGTGTACCAACTCTGCGCCGGGGATATCCCCGAGTGCCGCTCGGCAAAGGACAAGGGCGTGATCCCCGAAAAACTGATCCGGGATTTCACCGACGACTACCTGCTCTGCGTCCTGCCGTCCACGCTCCCCGACGACGAGATTCTTCTGAGTGCGACCGAGCGCGGAATGCTGAAATGTTCGGCGTTCTCCGAATACAAGATCAACCGAAAAAAGTACGAGTCCGCGCTGCTCCGCGACGGCGACAAACTGATCTACGCGGGCCTGCTCGGCGGCGCGTCAACCGTCGATCTGCTGCTCTCGGACGGCAAGAAGAAGCCGCGCAAGGATCCGATCCCCGTGACCGGACGCCGCACCTACGGCGTGCGCGGGATCAAACTTCCCGAGGGTGTGACGGTAACGGCAATCGCCAAGCGGAAATAACGAAAACACGCCTGTGGCTCCCGCATCCGGCGGGAGCCGTTTTCGTTTTTCCGCTTGTCGCAGTCGCCCGTTTGTCGACGGTCCGACCGAGAGAAACGAGACGGGATTCGCCGCTTTCGGTCTCGCCGGCGTACAGGCGTACGGCAGAGAGCGAAAACGGCGAAAGGCAAGGCGAGGCGGGCATTTTGCCCGCCTCTTATTGTTTTTTGCGATCGGTTGGATTATCGGTTTTGCTCCCGGCGAACGACGATCCGGTACTCTTCTCGCCTTGCCGCTCCCGCTCGTTTGTCGACGGTCGGATTGACAAATCCCCGCGCGGGTGATATAATGAAAAAAGAAACTCTCCCTTTTTTTGAAAGGAGTTGGATATGAAAACCGTTCCCGTCGCCGCCCTCCGCCGGATCGCGGCGCTGCTCTTCGCCGTGCTCCTGCTGCTTCCTCTCGCCCTGCCGTTCGGCGCGCCGACGCCGGCTGCCGTCGCGGAGAGCGAAGAGGCGTCGGTCCCCGCTCTGCAGTCGGGTTCCCCCGACGGCGGGCTGATCACCGAGAGCGACGCTTATCAACATTTTCTCGGTGAACTTCTGAAATGCAAAGCGGTCGCAAAAGCGCAACCAAACAAAGAGACCGGCATCATGCACTATTATATATGTGCAGATGTCAACGTTAAGGATTTCAACTTGTCCGAACAAGACGTTAAACAGATTTTTGAGACACTCTATTACTCCGAAGCGGAACTTTCCTTTTTGACCGGGCGCTACTTTTTTACCCTTATTAACGGTGTCGTCCAAACGGTGTCGTCGATTTACGTCGAATTGCCTGCCCCGGCTACCGATGCGGAAGTAAAAAACGTTCGCGAAACCGCGCAAGCGCAACTCGCCGAGTTTCACGAACTGACCGACGCGATCCTGTCCGAGGTCGATCCCGCCATGTCCGAGTGGGAGAAGGTCGCTTTCATTCACGACTATATCGCGCTCCATTTCGATTACGACCACAGAGCCTACGATGAAGCCGAAAAGGATCAAGCCATCTACGACGCCTACGGGATGCTGAAAAGCGGGATCGGCGTCTGCCAGGCGTACTCGCTTCTCACCCGCTATCTGCTCAAAGAACTCGGCATCGAGTGCGAGTGCGTCTCCTGCACGGGGCTGAACCACGAATGGAATATCGTCAGGATCGGGAACGCCTGGTACCATATAGACGTGACCTGGGACGACCGGGACGACAAGGGCTTTTACGGGCAGGTCTCGCACGAATATTTTCTGGCGTCGGACTCCTTCTTCGACGCGGGCGTCGACGAGGACCGCAACCACCACAGCGAAACCGGCTGGGTATCCCCCGTCCGGGCGACCAGCGGCAGATACGACGGGGCGTTCGTCGACGTCACCACGCCCTTCGTCTTCACCCCCGACGCGATCTACGCGATCAACGACGGCGCGCTCGTGACCTACGATCCCGAAGCCGATACCTTCACCGAACTTTTCGACCTGGGGCTGCAGTGGCACGCCTTCGGCGGCGTGTGGCAGGGGACCTACGCCGGGCTCTGGTACCTGAACGGCAAACTCTACTGGAACGGCGAAAACAGCGTCTACTCCTACGCACCCGGCTCGGGTGCGACCGCGGGCACCCGCGTGGACCGTTACGTCGATCTTTCGGGCACGGCGTTCGGGATGCGGGCAACCGCCGACGACCGCACCGTTACCTTCACCTTCGCCATCATGCGTGATCCCAACAGCGGAGAGGTCACCGAAAAGGTCCGGTCGAAGGGCGGCTACGTCATTACCTGGGTGATCGGCGGGACGTCGTACGAGACGGTCTGCCTGAAGGGGGAAACGCCGCACTTCGACGGCGCGACCGAACTGCCGTCCAACCTGTTCGATTACACCTTCCTTTCCTGGGACAAAACCGTCCGTCAGGCAAGCGCCGACGCGACCTATACGGCGCAGTTCCGCATGGACCGCAACGACGTCGACCTCACCGGCAAGACCGTGCGGGAACAGTACCGCCTGATCCGCGCCGCGATCCTGCTCCTCCCCTACGCGAACGCCGGGTACGGCGAGGCGGCGGCGCGCTCGGCGGAACTGGACGCGATCGCGGGCGAGTACGCCGCGCGCGTCG
>CAMZBE010000016.1 GCA_947304475.1 uncultured Clostridia bacterium | reverse complement strand
TTCTCGACCTTGTCGTACTCGACCTCGGGGAAGATCAGCTGCTCCTTGAGACCCAGGGAGTAGTTGCCTCTTCCGTCGAAGGCGTTGGGGTTGATCCCCTTGAAGTCACGGACGCGGGGGAGAGCGAAGTTGAAGAGTTTATCCATAAACTCGTACATTCTCTCGCCGCGGAGCGTCACTTTGACGCCGATCTTCATGCCCTGACGGACCTTGAAGTTCGCGACCGACTTTCTGGCGTAGGTGGGAACCGCCTTCTGGCCCGCGATCATGGTGATCTCGTCGATCACGCTGTCGATGACCTTTGCGTTCTCACGCGCGTCGCCCACGCCGACGTTGATCACGATCTTGTCGAAACGCGGGATCTGCATGGGGCTCTTGTAGGCGAATTTCGTCATCAGAGCAGGAGCGACTTCTGCTTTATACTTTTCGGCAAATCTTGACATTGTCTATCTCCTCCTCAGATCTTCTTGCCGCACTTGACGCAGAGGCGAACCTTGACCTTTTTGCCGTTCGCTTCCTCGTAGCCGGCCTTGACACGAACGCCGCAACCGCAGTTGGGGCAGTAGAGTTGGACCTTCGACGCGTAGATCGCGCCCTCGGTCTTGATGATACCGCTGACGTCGCCCTGCTTGCGCGCCTTGGTATGCTTGGAAACCTGGTGGACGCCCTCGACGATCACTTTTCCCTCGGCGGGCGAGGTGGCGATGACCTTACCGGTGCGTCTGACCGTTTCTCCGTCCTTTTTCATCCATTTGTCTTCGTTGCGGCCGGAGAGAACGACAACGGTATCGCCGGTTTTGATGTGCATTTTACTCATTGTTGCTTCCTCCGATCAAAGTACTTCGGGAGCGAGGGACAGGATCTTGGTGAAATCCTTGTCGCGGAGTTCCCGGGCCACAGGGCCGAAAATACGCGTCCCCTTCGGGGTGTTGTCATCCTTGAGAATGACAGCCGCGTTCTCATCAAACTTGATATAGGATCCGTCTGCCCGGCGAAGTTCCTTCACCGTACGGACGATGACCGCCTTCACCACTTCGCCTTTTTTCACGACTCCGTTGGGCGCCGCCTTTTTCACAGCGCAGACAACGATATCGCCGATACCGGCGTAGCGACGACGGGAACCGCCGAGAACACGGATACACATCAGTTCTTTGGCGCCGGTGTTATCGGCGACCTTCATTAAAGACTGTTGCTGAATCACTGATCTTTTCCTCCTGAATTCTCTTCGGCAAGCGTTTTGACCTGCCTACTTCTGAATTGAGTTTCTCGATTACTGTGCCCGTTCGATGATCTCGACGAGACGCCATCTCTTCATCTTGGAGAGAGGTCTGGTCTCCATGACGGAAACCTTATCGCCGATCTGGCAGGCGTTGTCCGCATCGTGCGCGTAGATCTTCACGGTACGCTTGATGATCTTCCCGTACTTCGGGTGGCGGACGTGGTCCTCGATCGCGACCGCGATGGTCTTATCCATCTTGTTGCTGACGACGCGGCCGACTCTGACTTTTCTCAAATTACGTTCTTCCATTTTACGTCCTCCTTCAAGCGTTCTTCTCGCGAAGAACAGTCATCACGCGAGCGATATCGTGCTTGACGTCGGTGATCTTGTGGGGATTGTCAAGTTGGTTGATCGCGTGCTGGAAGCGGAGATTGAACAGTTCCTTCTTAAGGTCCTGCAGTTTGACGCCGAGTTGCTCGGCGCTCATGCTTCTGAGTTCTTCTGCTTTCACGGCTCAAACCTCCTCTGCCTCTTGTCCCTTGGCAACGAACTTGGTCTTGATCGGCAGTTTGTGGCCGGCAAGACGCATTGCCTCTTTGGCGACGTCCTCGGAGATCCCGTCCATTTCGAACAGGACGCGTCCGGGTTTCACGACCGCAACCCAGTACTCGGGCGAACCTTTACCGGAACCCATACGGGTTTCAGCGGGTTTTTCGGTAATGGGCTTGTCGGGGAAAATCTTGATCCAGACTTTACCGCCGCGCTTGATATAACGCGTCATAGCGATACGGGCTGCCTCGATCTGATTGCTCGTGATCCAGGCGGGCTCAAGCGCAACGAGTCCGAAACTGCCGTTCGTGACGGTGTTGCCGCGCAGGGCTTTGCCCTTCATACGACCGCGCTGAACACGACGGTACTTGACTCTTTTCGGCATTAACATTGTCAGTTGCCCCCTTCGTTGGATTTGTTGAAGTTCCGGCCACCGGCGTTTCTGCCGAAGCGACGTTCGCCGCCGCTGCGGGGCCCGGCGTTGTTGCCGAACCGACGGTCGCCGTCACGACGGTTGCCGTCGTTGCGGCGCGGACGTCTGTCGCGGCGCTCTTCGGTTCTTCTCTCTGCGGCGCCTGCGTTCTCGGAGAGAACTTCGCCGCGGTAGATCCAGACCTTGACGCCGATCTTACCGTAGGTGGTGTTGGCTTCCCAGAAACCGTATTCGATGTCGGCGCGCAGCGTCTGCAGCGGAATGGTTCCTTCGTGATAGTGCTCGGTACGCGCGATCTCGGCGCCGCCGAGACGGCCGCCGCAGGACACTTTCACGCCCTTGGCGCCGAGTTTCATGGTCCGACCGATCGCCTGCTTCATGGCGCGGCGGAACGAGGTACGTCTCTCGAGTTGCGAAGCGATGTTCTCGGCGACGAGTTGTGCGTTCAGATCGGGGTTCTTGATCTCGAACACGTTGACGGCGACCGGTTTCCCGACCATCGCCTCAAGTTCGGTCTTGAGTTTCTCGATCTCGACGCCGCCGCGTCCGATCACCATACCGGGCTTCGCGCAGTGGATGAACACGCGGACTCTCGCCCGATCGCGTTCGATCTCGACTTTCGGGACGCCGGCTGCCTGGAGTTTCTCCTTCAGATATTTTCTGATCTTGTAATCGGAAACGATGGTGTCTCCGATCTCTTCATCTTTCACATACCATCTGGAATCCCAGTTTTTGATCACGCCGACGCGCAGGCCGTGCGGATTTACTTTCTGACCCATGAATGCAAACCTCCTTCTCTCAGTCTTTCTCGGAAACAGCCAGGGTGATGTGGCTGGTTCTCTTGTTGATGCGGTCGGACCGGGGCAGACGAAACATTCCGCAACGTAGAGCGAAGCGGTGTCCATGCCGAGCCCCTTTTCGGCGTTCTTGTGCTCGGCGTTCGCGACGGCGCTGTTCAAAAGTTTGATCAGGTATTCGCTCGCCGCGCGGCGGGTGTTCTTCAGGATTGCCAACGCCATGTCGGTATCCTTGCCGCGGATCAGGTCCAGGACGATCTTCATCTTCCGGGGGGAGATCCTGACATACTTCAGATACGCTCTGCCTTCAGGCGCGTTCTTTTCAGCGGCCTTGCGGGCTTCCAGCGCTTCCTTTTTCTCTTTCTGCATGACTCAGTTTCCCTCCTGTCAGTTTCCGTTGTTCGACGTCTTGGAACCTGCGTGTCCCTTAAACGTACGGGTAGGCGCGAACTCGCCGAGTTTGTGACCGACCATATCCTCGGTAATATACACCGGAACGTGCTTTCTGCCGTCGTGGACGGCGATCGTGTGACCGACGAATTCCGGGAAGATGGTAGATGCACGGGACCACGTCTTCAGCACCTTTTTCTCACCCTTTGCGTTCATCTCGCAGACTCTGTTGAAGAGTTTGACTTCGACAAAAGGCGGTTTCTTCAGACTTCTGCTCATATCTTGTGTGCTCCCTTCTCAGCCGTTACTTGCTGTTTCTGCGCTTGACGATGAACTTGTCGGTTCTCGCCTTGCTGTTTCTCGTCTTGTATCCGAGGGCGGGCTTACCCCACGGGGTTACGGGCCCGGGATGACCGACGGGAGATTTGCCTTCGCCGCCGCCGTGCGGGTGGTCGACCGGGTTCATGACCGAACCTCTGACGGTCGGGCGGATGCCGAGGTGACGCGTCTTACCGGCTTTGCCGAGTTTGACGGTCTCGTGTTCGATGTTGCCGACCTGTCCGATGGTCGCCTTGCAATCGAGACGAACGATGCGGACCTCTCCCGAGGGAAGACGGATCTGCGCCACGCCGTTCTCTTTCGCCATCAACTGGGCTGCGGCGCCGGCGGAGCGGACGAGTTGCGCGCCCTTGCCGGGGTAGAGTTCGACGTTGTGAATGAACGTACCGACCGGGATCGCCGAAATCGGAAGGCTGTTGCCCGGCTTGATGTCCGCGTCGGCGCCCGAGTAGACGACGTCGCCGTCCTTCAGTCCGACGGGAGCGATGATATAACTCTTCTTGCCGGCTTCGTTCTCAAGCAGCGCGATATACGCGGTGCGGTTGGGATCGTACTCGACGCCGATGACCTTCGCGGGCTCGGTGTCCTGACGCTTGAAGTCGATGATGCGGTACTTCTGCTTGTTGCCGCCGCCGTGATGACGGACGGTGATCCGACCGTAACTGTTTCTGCCTGCGGTCTTCTTCTTTTTGGTGATCAGACTCTTTTCGGGAGAGAACTTGGTCACCTCTTCGAAGGAAGGCGCCTGCATATTTCTGCGCGACGGAGTTGTCGGCTTATACTTAACGGTAGCCATTTACGCTTCTCCTCCCTTAGTTCAGACTGTCGAAGAAGGCGATGGTCTTGGAATCCTCGGTGAGGATCACGACCGCTTTCTTCCACGTTCTGGTGGTACCGGCGTGAACGCCCATGCGCTTCGGCTTGGATTTCACGTTGACGGTGTTGACCTTCTCGACCTTCACGCCGAACATCTCCTCGACCGCAGCGGCGATCTCGGGTTTGGTCGCGGACTTCTCAACCTCGAAGCAGTAACGCTTCTTGGAGGCGAGGTCCATGCTCTTTTCGGTGATCAGAGGCCGTCTGATGATATCGGATGCAAGTTTCATTTGCCGTACACCTCCTGGATCTTTTCGGCAGCGGCACGGGTAAGGATCAACTTGCCGCTGTTCAGAATGTCGTAGACGTTGACGTCGGAGCAGACGATCTTCTCGCCCACGGCGTTCTCGCCGCCGAAGAAGTGCGAGACCTTCGCGCCGGGAACGTTGGCGCAACTCTTGATCACGCGCTCGTCGATCGAATCGAGGACCAGCATCGGCTTCTTGTCCGCTTCGAGAGCGGCGAACATACCGACCATGGTCTTGGTGCTGTAATCGTCGAGTTTGACTGCGTCGACGATCACGAGTTCCTTTGCCGCGAGTTTGCCCGACAGGGCGGAGATCACGGCAGCGCGTTTGGTTCTCTTGTCGAGATCAACGCGGTAGGAACGGGGCTTCGGACCGAGCGCCACGCCGCCGTGCGTCCACTGCGGAGCGCGGGTGGAACCCTGTCTTGCGTGGCCGGTGCCCTTCTGTCTCCAGGGCTTCTTCCCGCCGCCCGAAACCTCGGTGCGGGTAAGAGTGGATTGGGTTCCCTGTCTCTGGTTGAGCAGGTACGCCCGGACAGCGGTATGGAGGATATCGGATCTGACTTCTGCAGCGAACACGTCGTCGGAGAGTTTGATCTTGCCGACTTCCTTGCCCGCCATATCAACAACTTTCATATTAGGCATTGTAACTTCCTCCTTCCGTTATGCTTTCACCGAATCACGGATGAAGACGATTCCGCCCCGCGAACCGGGAACGGCGCCCTTCACGGCGATCAGGTTCTTTTCGGAATCGATTTTCACGACGGAAAGGTTCAGGATCGTGACCTGCTCGTTTCCGTACTGCCCCGCCATCTTCTTATTTTTGAAAACGCGGGAGGGCGACGAGTTCGCGCCCATCGAGCCGACCTCGCGGTGTACGGGGCCGGTACCGTGCGTCATCTTGAGCACGTGGTGGTTCCATCTCTTGATCGAACCGGTGTAGCCGCGGCCCTTGGTGATCCCGGTGATGTCGACCTTTTCGCCGACGGCGAAGGTATCGACGGTGATCACGTCGCCCGCGTTCACAGCGGAGCAGTCCTCAAGACGGAATTCCTTGAGATGTCTTTTCGGGGAAACGCCGGTTTTGGCGAGATGCCCCTTCTCGGGTTTGTTGAGTTTCTTCTCCGAGCAATCGCCGAACGCGAGTTGCAGGGCGTCGTAGCCGTCCTTGTCGGCGGTCTTCTTCTGCGTCACGGCGCAGGGACCCGCTTCGATCAGGGTGACGGGGATGACGTTTCCGATCTCGTCGAAGATCTGCGTCATACCGAGTTTCTTGCCGATGATGCCTTTTTTCATGTTCTTCCTCACTTTCGGTTATTGGTTGACGGTTGGATTTCCGGTTGCCCGGTCCGTCAACTTGACCACGAGGCGTGGTTTGTCCGGCGCGTGCCGGCGGGTTCCTTACTTGTTCTCGATCTCGATCTCCACGCCGGCGGGGAGTTCGACGCTCATCAGCGCCTCGACCGTCTTCGCCTGCGGGTTGAGAATGTCAACAAGTCTCTTGTGAGTGCGACGTGCGAACTGTTCCCGGCTGTCCTTGTACTTGTGCACCGCGCGGAGGAGCGTGATGATCTCCTTCTCGGTAGGAAGCGGGATGGGGCCGGACACGGCGTTGCCGTTCCGTTTCGCGATCTCCACGATCTTTGCCGCTGCGGCGTCGACAAGGGTGTGATCGTAACTCTTCAGTCTCACTCTAAGTTTCTCGTTTGCCATTTGGTTGTTCCTCCTTCTTGATTTTTGGGAGGGCGATGCTTTCACACCGTGCCGGGCGTATCTTTCACACCCGAAGGAAAACGGGGAATCCGTCCGCCGCAAAAAAAGGACGGATCCGCCCGACGAAAAGACACGGTTTGCGGATCTCCGCACTTGTTTTTTCGCCCGTTCAATCGGACATACTCCACGAAAATTCCCTGCGTTTCCGCAGCAACCTCTCGCTTCATCGCATATCAAGCCTGACTATTATATAGCATTTACGGAAAAAAATCAATCGTTTCAAAAAATTTTTTCGCAGATGCGTGTAGAAAATTCGGGCGTTTTTTCCTGTCGTTTTTGTGCAAATGTTCTAATTATTGATCAAAACGGTACAAAACGGAGCGTCCGGAGGGTGAAAAAAGGGGTTCCCTGCCCCCGTCCGCTTCGCGCACGCGTGGGCGCGCGCCCCCGTGTACGCAAAAAAAGAAGGAAGAAATCGCCCCGACGCCCCTTTTGGTTACAATCTGTTCACAAATTTGGGTTACAATAGTATATACGTACCCACTCCGACCTTCCCCGGGCTTTCCCGGGATCCGATACGAAAGGAACAGACCTCGTTATGATGGAAAAGACCAAACGGATCTTCCGGCTCTACCTGACGCTGACCGTTCTTCTGACGGTGGCGGTCGTCGTGCTGCGGAGCATCGCCTTGCTCTCGCCGGGCTTCGACCGGGAGTTCGGGTATTTCGCCCTGCACTCCATGCCGCACGAGATCGCGCGGCTGGCGACGGTGATCGGCGTGATCTTTCTGCTTACCCAACTCGCGCCCCTGAAAGGCAAACTGGAGATCCGGAACCCCGGTAAAGGGCTCCCGGTCGTCTTCTCGGTCGCGCTTGCCGGGGTTCTGGTCCTCGCGTTCTCGCTTTTCCGGGTATTTGAACTCCACCCGACCTCGCTCCATACGCGGTTGGCGAACGGTTCGCTCTCGCTGCAGGCGGTGATCTTCTGCTTCGCGACGGCGCTCTTCGGCGTGATCGCCGCGACCTGCTCGATCTTCTCGGTTGCAAAACGTCAGGTGCTCAACGCCGTGCACGCCTTCGCCGCGATGTCGATCTCGCTGCTTGCTCTCTTCTACACCCTGTTCCTCTACTTCGATTACACGCTCCCGATGAACGCCGACGTCAAGATCGCCTCGCAGGCGGCGTTCCTTTCGGTCGCGCTCTTCTTCCTCTGCGAAGCGCGGATCGCGCTCGGCCGCCCGATCTGGACGCTCTATACCGCGGTCGGTATGATCTCGCTTCTGCTCACCCTCACGGTCGCGCTTCCCAATCTGCTCTACGCCGTCGTCAAGCCGACGCCGGTTCTGGATTCGGCGATCGACGATTTCCTGCTCCTCGGCTTCGCAATTTATATCTTCGCGCACTTCTCCGCCCTGACCGTGAAACCCGTGCAGACGGCGAGCGGTCTTGCCGGCAAGATCCTTGCCGAAACCGAAGCCGCGGCGGAGGACGATCCGGTCGACCGGGAAGACGTCGAGCAGATCAGTTTCTTCGGCGACGAGCCGCGCCAGCCCGAAACGGCGGCGCAGACCGACGTGACGCGGGAGGAACCCGAGGACGATCTTTCCATCTTCGACTCCCCCGAGATCCCGGAGCGGATCGAAAAGCCCGAGAAAACCGAACGTCCCGCCACCGGAACGCGCACGCATAAACCCTCTTCGCGCACAACGAAAAAACAATGAAGAAACTGCTCGCCGTTGACGGAAACAGCATCATCAACCGTGCCTTTTACGGGATCCGGCCTTTGTCCACCCGGGACGGGCGCGCCACCAACGCCATATACGGGACGGTCAACATCATCAACCGACAGTTGACCGCCCTTTCTCCCGATTACGTCGCCGTCTGCTTCGACGTGCACGCCCCGACCTTCCGGCACAAATTCTTTGCCGAATACAAGGCGGGACGCCGCCCGACGCCCCCCGAACTTCTCTCGCAGTTCGACGCCTGCAAAGCCGTGCTGACCGCGATGGGGCTGAACGTGCTGGAACTCCCCGGCTACGAGGCAGACGATATTCAGGGGACGCTCGCCCGTATGGCGGAAGCCGAGGGGATCGACGCCTATATCCTCTCGGGCGACCGCGACCTGCTCCAACTGATCGACGGTCGCACCACCGTCCTGCTCGCCGGGAACAGCGACACGACGCCCTACGACGCCGACGCCTTTTTTGAAAAGTACGGGCTCCCGGTCGAACGCTTCATCGACCTGAAAGCCATGATGGGCGACTCGTCCGACAATATCCCCGGCATACCCGGGATCGGCGAGAAAACCGCCGTCAAACTGCTGACCGACTACGGTACCCTCGACGAGGTGCTCGCCCACGGCGACGATCCCGCCCTCTCCCCCGCCCTGCGCAAGAAGATCACGGAGGGGAAAGACAGCGCCCTGCTCTCGCGGACGCTCGCGACCATCGACGTCTCCGTTCCGCTCGGGATCACGCTCGACGCCGTGAAACGGCGCGAGATCGACAACGACGCGCTCTACGAACTCTTCCGCGACCTCGAGTTTACCGCCTTCATCCGGCAGTTCGGTCTCAAAGCGCCGAAAACTCCCGCCCGTCCCGCGCCGACGCCCGCAGGGGCGATCCCGGATCTGTTCGATCTCTCGGGCGGCGTCGCCGCCGGAAACGACGCCGCGGACGACGCGCCGGACTATTCCCCCGTCTCCGCAGAAGAGGCGGTCACGAAACTGGGCGACCGTTTCGCCGTCGAACCGTTCGGGGACGGGTTTGCCCTCTCCGACGGAAAAGAAAACCTGCTCGTCCGAACCCCGGACGGGGCGGGGCTCGCCCCGCTGTTCGGGGACGAAAAGCGAAAGATCGTCTGTTTTGACGCGAAGAAGTTGATGCACCGACTGGCGGATCTCGGCGTACCGTTTGCCCCGGTCCCGCTGGATCTTATGCTCTACGCGTATCTGCTCCGCCCCGGAGAGGGACAGAGTTCGGTGCGCGGACTTGCCCTGACGCTGCTCGGCAAGAATGCAGCGGAGGACGCGCCCGCGGCGCATCTGGCGCTGGAACTCGAGCCCGTCCTGCGTGATAAGGTGCGCGAAGCGGGGGAGGAAGCCCTGCTCGACGAGGTGGAACTGCCCCTGGTCCCGGTCCTGTTCGCGATGGAGAGAACCGGGTTCGGGATCGACCGCGCGGGTTTGATCGCGCTCGGAGAGACGCTGGACGCAGAGGCAAAGGAAAAAGCCGAGAAAATCTACGAACTTGCAAACCACCCCTTCAACATCCTGTCCCCGAAACAACTCGGGACGGTCCTGTTCGAGGAACTGGGGCTGAAGGGCGGAAAGAAGACCAAGACCGGGTATTCGACCGGGGCGGACGTGCTCGAGGGGCTGCGCTACGCGCACCCGATCGTCGGGGAGATCCTCGCCTACCGCCAGTTGACCAAACTGCACTCGACCTACGCGGTCGGGTTGCTCGCGGCGGCGGATCAAAACGATCGGATCCACACCGATTTCAAGCAGGCGCAGACCGCGACGGGACGGTTGAGTTCCGCCGAACCCAACCTGCAGAATATCCCCGTGCGTACCGAACTCGGGCGCCTGTTCCGGCGTCTGTTCGTCGCGCGCAAGGGGCGGGTGCTGGTGGACGCCGACTACTCGCAGATCGAGTTGCGGCTGCTCGCGCACGTTTCGGGCGACGAGACCATGCTTGCCGCGTTCCATTCCGGCGCCGACGTGCATACCTCGACCGCCGCCTCGGTTTTCCACGTTCCCGAGGATCTCGTTACACCCGAGATGCGCAAACGCGCGAAGGCGGTCAATTTCGGGATCATGTACGGGATCGGTCCCTTCTCGCTCTCGCAGGATCTCGGGATCCCGATGCGCGAGGCGAAGGAGTATATCGACGCGTATAAGGCGCATTTTCCGAAGATCGGCGAATACCTTGAAAAGACCATCGCCGACGCGACCGAAACGGGCTATACCGAAACGATCTTTCACCGCCGGCGCTATATTCCCGAACTCAGATCGGTGAATAAGATGACGCAGGCGTTCGGACGCCGGATCGCCATGAACGCCCCGATCCAGGGGAGTTCCGCCGATATCATGAAGATCGCCATGATCCGCGTCTACGACCGGTTGAAACGCGAGGTCCCCACGGCGGATCTGGTGATGCAGGTGCACGACGAACTGATCGTCGAGTGCGATCAG
>CAMZBE010000015.1 GCA_947304475.1 uncultured Clostridia bacterium | reverse complement strand
TCTTCGCCGTGTCGGGGGGCGTTTTCGTCTATACGACGCTCTACGCCGGGACCGCGAACCCCGGGAACTACTACTCCTATATGCTGGTCTTCTTCGTCATTCTGCTGCCGATCCTGACCATGAAATCCTTCAGTGAGGAGCGCAAACTCCGCACCGAGCAACTGCTGATGACGGCGCCGGTCTCGATTCCGGCGATGGTGATCGCGAAGTTCCTTGCCGCCATGACCATCTTCTCGGCGTGCACCGCGCTCTGCTCCTGCTCGTTCCTTCTGCTCGTCCGGTACGCGACGGTGCGGGCGGCGACGGTGTTCGGTAACCTGATCGCCCTCCTGCTGGTCGGCGGGGCGTTCATCGCGATCGGGCTCTTCGTTTCGGCGCTCACCGAGAATCAACTTGCCGCGGCGATCGGAACGGTGGGGATCATCCTGCTCTTCTTCGTCGTTTCGGCGCTCAACAGTTTCATTCCGGTCTACTGGATCCGCTTCGTCCTTTCGGGCATCTCGATCTTCAGCCGGTTCAGCAACTTCACGCAGGGTGCGTTCGATTTCTCGGCGCTCCTCTACTATCTGTCGGTCATGGTCGTTTTCCTGCTCCTGACCGGGCGGGTGTACGACCGCCGCCGCTATCGGTAAGGGGGAAACATGAACCGGTTCAAAGAAACGGCGAAAGGACTGCTCCGCCGTGCCGGCGGACGAGGCGGGATCGGCGCCGCGACGGTGATCGTCGTGATCGCGCTGCTCGTGATCCTGAACGTCATCGTGTACGCGCTCGGCTCGAAGTATTCGTGGTATCTATACACCGCCCCCCGCTACGAACACGTGATCGGCAACTCCTCCGAGACCTACTTTGCCGACCTTGATCAGGGGCGGGAACTGAAGATCCGCTTCTGCATGAACAAAGAGGATCTGGAGAGCGACTCCGCCTACTGCCTGGTGCTGGAGACCGCGCGCCAGTTCGCCGATAAATACGATTTCAGTTCGGTCGATTTCATCAATACCGTCGTCTATCCCGACGAGGTCTCGCGCTATAAGTACGGCGCGGCGCCCCAGTACGACGAGAACGGCAAGAAGATCAAAAAGAACAGCGTCACCAAGGAGAGCGTCGTCTTCGACGCCGGCGGCAACGATTTCACGGTCGCCTCGCTGCCCGCGTTCTTCATCCTCGACAGTCAGCAGTACGTGACCGGTTACGACGGGGAACGGGTGATGTCCGCCCTGATCCACCGGACGATGGCGGACGAACGTCCGACCGCCTGCTTCACCCGCGGACACGGCGAGACCTCGAACGAACTGCTCTACAATATCCTGATCTGCGCCGGGTACGCGGTCACGACGGTCGACCTCGCCAAAGAGGAGGTCCCCGAGGGCACGTCGCTTCTGATCATATCCAACCCGCTCTACGATTTCGAGACCGGCGCCGCCGGAACCGGGATCGTGTCGGAGATCGAGCGACTGAACGCGTTCGCCGACGCGGGGGGGACGGTGTTCGCCGTCCTCGATCCGCTGGTCACCGATCTGCCGCACCTGAACGCCTACCTTGCCGGGTGGGGGCTCTCGCGCCGCGAGGGGACGGTACGCGATATGATCAACTCGCTCACCTCCGACGGCTACGCCGTGTCGACCTCGTTCTCGGCGAGCGGGATCGGCGACGCGATCCGCGAGCGGATCCGTACCTTCTCGGACGCCGACGTGGTACTGAAGCGCGCCGCCGCGATCGACCTTGACGCGCCCGACGGCGTTACCGCGTCTCCGGTCCTTTCGGTCGGACGCACCGCCTCAATCTGGGCGGACGGAGAGAAAACCGACGGAGAGGGCGGATACGCCGTCGCCGCCTACGCGAGCCGGGAGAACGGCGCGGGCGTGTTCCTCGTTTCGAGCGTTTATATGGTCTCGTCCGACGCGATCCGCACCAACGGCTACGCCAACGCCGACTTCATCTACGCCGTTCTGGAGTATTCCGACGGCGCCCGCGTCCCGCTCGGCACGAAAGTCATGCTGATCGAGACCGAGAAACTCGAGGGCGTTACCCGCGGGGTGATCCGCCTGACGCTCCTGATCCTCTTCGCAGTGATCCCCGCCGCCGTCGTCACGGTCGGCGCGGTCGTTCGGATCAAGCGGAAAAACCGCTGATCCCCTACATTTCCGGGACGCCTTCGCCCCGGAGAAAGGACGCAATCCCGCATGAACAAACCCCGACGCAACCCCGTCGAGACCGCCGCACCGGCGGAGCAGGCGGGCGCACGCGAAAGCGGCGCCCGCCCCAAACGCCTGTCCGTACGGTACGAGAGATGGCTGACGCCGCTTTCCGTTTTGCTGGCGGTCCTTTTACTGGTTCTCTCGGTCGGACTTGCCGGGCTGGTCTCGTCCCACTCGCTCTGGCTCGATCTTACGCCGGAGGGGCTCTATACGCTATCGGATCTGATGATCGAGGAATGCGAGAAGATCGAGCGCGATATCACGATCACCTTCTGCAACGATCCCGACCGGCTGATGGCGAACTACCAGACGCGCTACGTCTACGTGATGGCGAAGGAACTCGAACAGCATTTCGACAACATCACGGTCAGGACCTGCAACGTGACGCTGAACCCGACGGCGGTCGACCGCTACCGGGCGGTCTCGTCGTCCTCGATCCCCCCGTCGTCGGTCATCATCAGTTGCGGCGACCAGTTCCGCATCTACACGGCGTCGCAGTTCTGGATTTCGGGCACCGACGAGAGCGGCAACACGTCGGGGCTTTACTCCTTCAACGGCGAATACAAGATGGCGACCGCCTTCTTCTCGCTTTCCGCGATCGCCTCTCCCAAGGCGTACTTCCTTGTCAACCACGGCGAACGCTACTACGCGCCGGACGACGAAGCCCACGCGGAAATCGCCTCCGGGGCGGGGCAGGACGAGGATCTTTCCGCCTTCTACCACCTGCTCCTGAAAGCGGGGCTGACGGTCGAGTATCTTGATCTTACGGGTATGAACGAGGTTCCCGACGACTGCGCCCTGCTGATCGTCAACCGTCCGACGAGCGACCTCGGCGGCGGGGATATGAACGCCTTCTACGACAGAACCGAAGTCGAGGTCCTCGACCGGTATATCTCGACCGGGAACGGTTCAATCATGTTTTTCAAGGATCCCGACGTCACGCTTCCCAACCTCGAACAGTTCTGCGAGAAGTGGGGCATCTCCTTTATCGACGGGGCGACCGTCGGACGCAAACTCGAATCCGGCGAAACCACCGATCTCGTCCGCGCGGTCTACAATACCGACGACTCCACCGTCGCCTACTCGATCTACCAGACGCTCGCGTCGGTTGACTCGTCTCCCGACGTCGTGGCGCGCCACAGCGGCGCCGTCAAACTCGCGTGGAGCGAGCCCAACGGCGAACTTTCGGGCAACTTCATGGGCAAGCGGCTCTACGCCGACTTCCTCTACGCGCCGACCAAGACTACTGAAGACGGGAACGGCTCCGCACTCTACGACGGCGACGGTGCGATCGTTTCGGGCGACGACCAACGCTACGCGATCGCGGCAATCTCGACGCGCTACTGGAGCGACTCGTACTCGCTCGAACAGTACTACTCTTACGTCTTCGCATCGGCGGCGTCCGATTTGATCTCGCGGGAGAACCTCGAGAACGCCGCTTACGGGAACGCCGACGTTTTCTTCTCTTTGGTGCGCTACCTGGCGCGCAACGATCAGTACGCCGATCTTGCGCTCGGTTCGGAGAGTTTCAACTCCGAGAACATGGGCGGTAAGAAACTGGTGACGAGCAAACTCTCGGAAACGGAATATACCGACTACGGCTCCCGGAAAGTCTGCGCCCCCATCACGCAGGGCGATAAGATCCGGATCGCGATCTTCGTGTTCGTGCCCGTTCTGATCGCGTCTGCCGCGGGCGTCGTGCTCTGGCGCCGGCGCCGGATCCTGTGACGGAGAAAGGACGGATTGAAATGAAAAAAAGAAAACTGATCCTTCTGATCCTCTTCGTCGCGGTGATCGCGCTTGCCGCGGTCTACTTCGCCGTGGTGCGTCCGCTCGTCAACCGCAAGCAGACTACGACGAACCAACCGGTCCCCCTGCTCGACGGGGAGAGTTATTTCCACCTGAACGGCAATTACAGTAACCAGATCCCGGTCATGTTCGAGCAGGTCGACCGCGCCGATCTCTACGAGATCCGGATTCTCGGGAGCGACGGGACCTACGGGTTCACGCACTATCTTTCCGAGGGGAAGGATTATTTCCTGATGTGGACCGAGAGCGACGAGGACGCCGACGGCGACGGGGCGCTCGACCGCACGCTCTTTTTGCCCGAACTCGCCAAGATGACCGCCGATTTCGACTACACGACGCTCTACGACGAGACCTCGAAGATTCCGTCGCTCATCACCGGCTCGGGCTGCGTGGTCTTCAAGGATCGCGTCTACGTCCGCGCCGACGCCGATCCGGCGCCGACCGACGAGGAATACCAGACGATTTTGCACCGTTACGGCCTTGCCGACGCCGATCACCCGGTCGGGTACGAGATCAGGGAATTGATGCGCGACGACCGCGGCAACCTGATGTACTACGACAGTGAGGGGCAACTCTACTGTACCGACGGGAACAAGGAGAACCCCCGCTACTGGATCGCCCTTGATCTGCGCGCCGCCGGGTACGACTACGATGGGACGCCCGTCGTCGACGTGACCGGAAAAAAACTCTCGGTTATGGGCGGGGCGGACGTGATCCGCGTGTACGTCGGCGATCTGCTTCCCGACGAGAGCGGATACTATCTGCGGATCGAGGGGCGCGACGTGATCTACACGACCGGCACCCAGACGATCGGACAGATCGTTTACCAGCCGCTCTCCTATTATATTCACCCGCGCCTCGTGCAGGCGGGGGAATTCGACGGCGCGGCGCTCTACACCACGTCGTTCCGCATCTTCACCGGGACCGGCGCCAAGACGAGCGGCATTACCGCGTCGGACACGATCCTCTTCACTTCTTCCTACGCCGTCCGAAACGGGCTTGACACCGATCTGACGGGGGCGGTTTCGCTCGGGACGGGCGACCAGCCCGCCGATCTCGTCGACGCACTCGTTTCTTCGGGCGCGTCGGTCGGAGATACGATCCCGCTGCTCGTCGGTTCGACCGTCGAGCCGCACCGGGCGCTCCGCCCGGATAAGAAGACCGCCTACGCGATCTTCGCCGTCGGCGCCGTGATCCGCGGCGGGGAATATCTTAACCAGGACGGAACCGTCGTCCAAGCCGGCGATACCGTGATCTGCGCCTACACCGCCGACGGGGAAGCCGCGGCGGGGATGCTCGACCTCTCGGCGGCGCCCGCCGAACTCGCGAACGCGATCGTCGGACTTACGATCGGGACGGGGGACGGCAAAACGCCGCTCTCCTCCGCATTGGTCGATTTTAGCGACGCTCCGGTCTACGAGACCGCGGTCTACCAGGTCGAGCAGATCCGGGCGTACGCCCGCAACGCGACTTTTACGACCGGACTGGCGGTTTGGGACAGTTCCAAAAAGACGACGGTGCAGACCACCCCTCTCCCGAAATCGGGTTCACGCGGCTACGTCGCGATCTCCTATTCGGTGAAGCGCGACGGCGTTCTCGCGGTCGAGCACACCTTCCTTTGCCTGGACGGCGGGAACGCGACGCTCGCGGAGAATATGATGGCGGCGGCGATTCTGGCGTCGGACTACGCGTCCGGCGCCCTGACGCTCGGCTACCGCAGCGGAATCAAAACTTCGGTCTCTCTGCCCGCCGATCCGTTTACGGCGTATCTGATCTACCGTGACTTCCAAATCGAGGGGATCTACGGCAATCAGGAAGAGATGGGCGTTTCGTACGTCAACGACACCGAACGCAACATCTTCTACGGCGGGAGCGCGTACGAGATCAAATCGCCCGCGTCCCGTACCGTCTACTCGGTCAACAACACCAACCTGATGAATTTGCTGCAGAGCGTCTTTACCGAAGCGAAGGGCAGCAGCACGGTCGCCGTCGGGCTGACCGAAGAAAACTTCGAGCGGTACGGACTCGGCGCGCACGTCGTCTATCTCGAGATGCCGTGCGGCGTGACCTACCGCGACGGGACCACGATGGACGTCGGGATTTCGTCCCGTGTTGGTTTCCGACTCTACGTCAGCGAAAAGAAAACCGACGCGTCGGGCGGCTACTATTACGTCGCGTCGGATCTCTACGGGATCGTCGTGCGCGCCAACGTCTCCGACTGCGATTTCTCGTTCGTCGACTGGGACTTCGGGAAGATGTGGATCGACGATGATCTGCTCCTGCTCGATCTGACCGATATCCGCGACGTCACCTTCCGGATCAATTATACCGACCTTCGGCAGACGCACGGGTTCGCCCTGTCGGTCAATCCCCAATACCACACCTCGATGGAAGACGCCGACGTGACCGATCGGATCTACGTCGCCTACGTTCCGGGCGCGATCCCGCTTTACCAGAACCGCATCGTTGAACGCCGGCTGGTCGAGCCCGATAACCGGAATTACTCGTCCCGCAACGAGGGCGGATCGTACTACCGGACCGATTACGGCGTACAGATCTCCGAGATCAACGACGATTTCTGGTCTGTGCGGATCGTGTCGAACGAGGGCGCGATCGGTCTTGACGACCACTACTCGAACCAACGCGGGGGAGCCGACCTCGAGTTCAGCGGCACCTATTACGAGGGCGTCGCCAACTTCACCAAACTGATCACGCTGATCTACACCTCGAAATACAGCGGAACGGTCACGCCCGCCTCGCTTACCGCGGCGGAAACCGCGCGGATCGGGGATCTTCTGGAAAAGGACGGGGAGGGGCACTACGTCCTCCCCGACGACGATCCCTCGGCGCTCTCGCGCTCGGTCTTCTCCATCCGGCTGACGCTGGTCGACGGACGCGTGTTCCGGCTCTCGTTCTACCCCTATTCGGACGGACGGTACCTGCTTTCCTTCGAGGATACCGCGGCGGGGATCGTCAGCCGCGAGTTCTATATGAACATGGGCGAGATCAAGAATATCGTCACCGCCGTCCGTATCATCGTCGCGGGCGGGACCGTGAATTACGACGAGTCCTATCTGCCCGAGCCGAACTGATTTTTTCCCGCCCCGCGGCGCATTTTCGGAGCGGCGGGAAAAAATGTCCCGGAAAAAACAAAAAAAGATTGCATTTTGAAAAAAGTGTGATATAATATTGAAGTACAATAGCCAAAATATCCACACGCAAGGGGTTTACAGTTTATGACGAAAACGAAAAAGATCCTCTGTATCGCGCTTACGATCGTCCTGATCGCCGGCGCAGTCTTCTTCGCGATCTACAACAAAGTGGGGAAGACGTATAATTACGGAAAGATCAAGGACTACTCCAAGTATATCACGATCGGCGACGTCCTCGGTCTTTCTTTCGAGGCCGACGACAGCGAGGTCGCCGCGGTCACCGACGAGGACGTGAACGCGAAGGTCGCCGGATATCTCCGGAACGTGATGACCGACGACGATAAGAACGTGACCGATCCGACCGCCGTGATCGGTACCTACGACGAGGTTTACGTCAACTTTTACGGTACCTACGTCGACGCGAATTCCGTCGCGCACGTCTTCGTTGCGGGCAGCCGTATGGACAAGGACAATCCCATCGCTCTCTACGTCGAGAGCGGTACGGCGTCCGAGTACTTCGCCAACTCGCTGAAGGGCAAGAGCCCCAATCCCGACGCCTACACGCTGAAGGCGACCGGCGCCGAGG
Source organism: uncultured Clostridia bacterium (assembly GCA_947304475.1). GTDB lineage: Bacteria > Bacillota > Clostridia > Oscillospirales > CAG-272 > UBA1740. The sequence goes on along the minus strand of CAMZBE010000015.1, from coordinate 3,322 downwards.
GTGACGACAGCGTGATCGACGACGACGATATCGTGTATATCAACTATACCTGGGTGCGTTACCGCTACCAGGAGGACGGCGAGACGATCGACGAGAGCACGATCCAGACCAACACCGCGGTTGAAACCGACAAGAACCGCGTGACCACCGAACTCCGTCTCGATATGGCGAACGTTCCCGACTATTTCCCCGCCGGCTTCAAGGCCGCTCTGGAGGGGAAGACCGTCGGAACGCTCGACACGCTGACCTTCGACAATATCGCGGTGGATCTCGGCGGCACCGAGGGTGTGAAGAACTTCCAGTATCAGTACACCGTCACCGTCAACCGCGTGATCGGGAACTTCGACGCGATCGAGATCCCCTACACCTTTGCCGACGACGCGACCGACAAGGACCTCGAGGGCAACGCCCTTGCGGGGCAGGACGTCGTTTTCCGCGTCGTGATCGCCTACTTCAACGACGTGCCGGACCTCGACACGACTTATCCCGCCGACGCTTCCGACGAGAACTCGGAGCAGGTCAGCGTCCTCTTCTCCAAACTCAAGTTCGACCAGACCGACTACTACAAGAACAACGTCGAGGCGGAGGAAGACTGGCTGAACGAAACGGAGAACGCCGGTAAGACGCACGCGGATTACGAGACCTATCTGAAAAAACAGTACGTCGCGATGGTCGAAAAGGAACTGACCGACGTTTACGACGAAAACCGTATGAACGCCGCCGCCAAACCGATGTGGGAGGCGCTCCGGGCGCAGGTGACCGAGGTCAATCCCCCGAAACGCGCTCTGAAACTGGCGAAGAACGATCTGGAGTCGATGTTCAAGTACGTTTTCAACGAATCCACCTTCGAGAACGCGGCGGGCAAGACGATCTCCTACCGCACGCAGTACGGCAGTTTCAAGAAGTTCATGGCTGCCTGCTACAAGGACGAGGACGTGATCAAGGCGGTCGGACTGGACACCAACGCCGCGTACAAGAAGGCGATCGAGGACGGGAAGTCCTACTCCGCGTGCGTGGATGAAGCCGCGCGCGAGATCGTCACCGTCAAACTGATGATGTACGCGCTCTCCGACCGGATCGGAAGCGCGGTGAGAGTGAGCAATTCGGAGTTTGAAGAACAGCGCAACCTGATGTATCTCTACTACTATTACGGATTGTCACAGACGCTTCTGCCCGATTCGGCGCTCCGCGAATCCATCATGTTCGACAACGTGATGAAGTATATCTACGACCACGCCAACGTGCAGTGGGCAAGCGCCGAGGTTGCTCCCTGACGGAAGACGACCTCGCCGACTGACCGTACCGCCCCCGCGGTACGGTCAGTTTTGTAAAACCGACGAAAGGACCGACGGAAAATGAAGAAAGTCGAACTGTTTACCGACGGGGCGTGCCGGGGCAATCCCGGTCCCGGCGGCTGGGGCTGCATCCTGGTTTACGGCAAGTTCCGCCGGGAACTTTCGGGCGGAGAACGCGAGACCACCAACAACCGTATGGAACTGACCGCCGCGATCGAGGGGCTGTCGGCGCTGAAGGAACCGTGCGAGGTCACCCTGACGTCCGATTCAAAGTATCTGGTCGACGCGGTGACGCTCGGGTGGCTCGACGACTGGCGGAAAAAGAACTGGCGTCTGAAATCGCGAGGCGCGGTGAAGAACGCCGAACTCTGGGCAAAACTCGCGGAACTGCTTGCGATCCATCGCGTTTCCTTCGTCTGGGTGAAGGGGCACGACGGGCACCCCGAGAACGAACGGTGCGACCAACTTGCGACGTCCGAGGCGGACAAGTATAAACCGGCGCTCCCCGACGGAGAAGCGATCGGAGAGGGGGTTGAAACCAAATGACGAAAACGCGCCTGCTCCGTGCGGCGGCGATCCTGCTGACCGTCGCGACGTTGTTTCTTCTTGCGTCCTGCGGCTTTTCCTACGAGAAAAGCAAACTGAAAAAGTACGTCAACCTCGCGCGTGAGGACTACTACGGGCTGACCGTTTCGATCCCCGCGGCGAAAGGGGTGACCGAGGCGGACGTCGACCTTGAGATCGACACGTTCCGGCTCGAACTCCGCACGCCGGTCTCGGAGGGGGAACTGACCACCCACGCGCAGTGGGGCGACAGCGTCAACCTCTATTTCATGATCACGGTCGAAGACGAGGGCGGGGGATTTCTGCCTCCGTCGGACTTCTCCAACATGACCGAAAGCGAACCCCACGCCTTCATTCTCGGCGGCGAGATCCTGCCCAAGGCGTTTGAAGACGCCTTAACCAACCGTGCCGCGATCGAGACCAAATACGAGCCCCTGACCGAGGAAACCGAGACGGTCGCGGGAAACGACGTGATCTATCTGGATCTGTCCTACCGTTATACCGACGGCGAACAGGTCGTCGAGGGAACCACGTCGGGCGCACGGATCGACCTTTCCGGAAACGCCGTCGCCGCCGCCGCGTTCGCGGGGCTGCACCCGGGGGACGAGTTCGATCTCGGGCTCTCGACGGGTGACGCGCTGATCTTCGACTGGGACGGGGACGGCGAAAACGAGACGCTTGCCGCCGCCGGCGTCCTGCGGTGCGTTTCGCGGGGTGAGATCCTCGGACGGATCGAAGCCGACGTCGACGAAAACTACTACGACGGGACGCTTGTCGGCAAACACGCCGTTCTGACCTACGCGATCCAGACGGTCGACGTCTACTCGGTCCCCGAGATCACGGAGGAACTGCTCCGCGAGAACGTTCCCGAGTTCACACTCTCGGAGGGCGGGGATCTTATCGAGGAGTTCCGCGACTACGTTTACCGGTTGCTTCAAAACGAGGCGCGCCGGGAATGGCAGGCGACCATCGAGGAAAAACTCTGGGAGCATTTCGACGCGCTCGACTGCATCAAAAAGTACCCCGGCGACGCGATCCGCGACGAGATGAAGGAGCAGAAAAAGCAACTGGAACGGCTCTACGAGCACTACGGCGCGATCCTTGAAGAGGAGTACGGCGTCAATCCCTTTTCGACGGTCGAGGAATTCGGGGCGGCGTACTACGAACTGGACGGAACCGATTATTCCGACGTCTACGACTATCTGAAAAAGGAAGTCGTGCCCAAAACCGTCAAACAGAAACTGATCATTTATTATATTGCCGGGCAGGAAGGGTGGAAGTGCACCGAGGAGGAGTACGAAGCCGAACTTCCGCGGCAACTCACCTACTACGCGGAGTCCGAAGGGGTGACGACGGCGGAGATACTTGAAAAGTACGGGGAGGAGTTTTTCCGGCAGGCGATTCAGTACAACAAGGTGCTGACCAATCTGGTCGACGCCACCGTTATCGGGTGACGCGCGGAG
>CAMZBE010000014.1 GCA_947304475.1 uncultured Clostridia bacterium | reverse complement strand
GTCGCGGATCCCGAGCGGAGCGGGAGATACGCCCGCGCCGTACAGCAGGATCGGGATATACTCCCGGGTGTGGTCGGTGCTGTCGTCGCCGGGATCGCAACCGTGATCGGCGGTCACGATCAGAAGATCGCCCTCGTGCATCCCGGATAGGAACGACGGGAGCCACCGGTCGAACTCCGCAAAGCCCGCCGCGTACCCGTCCACGTCCTGGCGGTGTCCCCAGAGCATATCGAAATCCACGAGATTGACAAAGCACAGACCGTGAAAATCGGTAGCGAGCAGATCGAGCGTCGCCGCCATTTCTTCCCGGTTCGAGTGGGTTTTGATCGCGCGGGTGATCCCGCGCCCGGCAAAAATATCGACGATCTTCCCTACCGAGACTACGTCCAGTCCGGCGTCGGCAATCGCGTCGGGCAAAGTACGTCCCGGCGGCGGGAGCGAAAAGTCGCGGCGGTCCGCCGTGCGGGTAAAGTTGCCCGGTTCCCCTGTAAAGGGGCGCGCGATCACCCGCCCCACGCCGAGTTCCGGTCCCGTAAGCAGTTCCCGCGCGATCAGGCAGTCGTGGTAGAGTTCGTCAAGCGGAACGACGCCTGTATGCGCGGCGATCTGAAAGACGCTGTCTGCCGAGGTATAGACGATCAGCGATCCCGTCGCAAGGTGTTCCTTTCCGTAGTCGCGGATCACGTCGGTACCCGAATAGGGACGGTTGCACAGCACGCCCCGCCCGCATTTCTTTGAAAAGGCGGCAAGAACCCCCTCCGGGAACCCGTTCGGGAAGGTGGGGAGCGGTGCGGGGGAGATCACCCCGGCGATCTCCCAATGCCCGACCGTGGTATCCTTGCCGCGGGAGCGTTCCGCCGCCTTGCCGTAGGCGGCACGCGGACGGTCTGCGCGCGGCAGATAGTCCGCGCCCGGGATATTCCCGAGCCCCAAGGAGATCAGGTTCGACGCCGAAAACGACGGGGACGACGCGATCCGGCGAAGGGTATTCGCCCCCTCGTCGCCGAAATCGGCGGCGTCGGGCAGAGCCCCGACGCCGACCGAGTCGAGAACGATCAGAAAGACGCGTTTTTTCTTCATAGAGTCAGACGCGGCACGCGGTTTCGAGCGCCAGCGTGATCATATCGGTAAACGAGGTCTCCCTTGCCTCGGCGGGGAGCGACTCGCCCGTAACGAGGTGATCCGAGACCGTGCAGATCGCGAGCGCCCGTTTGCCGGCTCTCGCCGCGTTCATGTAGAGCGCCGCCGCTTCCATCTCCACGGCAAGCACGCCCATTTTACCCCAGATCTTTGCCGCTTGATCGGCGGGAGCCAGTCCCTCTTCGTCGGCGTAGAAAACGTCGGTCGAGAGCAGGTTGCCCACCTTGACCGACAGACCTTTTTCCTTGGCGGTCGAAACGGCGAGCGACAGCAGATCGTAGTCGCAGATCGGGGCGAAGGTACCCGGAAGACGGAAGGTGTGCGCGTACGCCGAATCGGTGCAGGCGCCCATTCCGAGGATCACGTCGCGCACGGCAACGGCGGGCGAGATCCCGCCGGCGGAACCGACGCGAATGATGTTTTCGACGCCGAAAACGCCGTACAGTTCGTGCGAGTAGATCCCGATCGACGGCATCCCCATTCCGCTCGCCATCACCGAGACCGTTTTTCCCCGATAGGCGCCGGTGTAACCCTCGACGCCCCGGACGTTATTGACCTGACGGGCGCCGTCGAGGAATTCTTTGGCGATAAACCGCGAGCGGAGCGGATCCCCCGGCATCAGAACGGTTTTCGCAAAATCGTTTTTGTCTGCGGCGATATGCGGGGTTGCGCTATCCTTTCCCATAAACCACTCCTTACTGTTCTTTCGGCGGCACGAGCCGGCTGGTCCCGAGGCGGTCGGCGCCGAGGGAGAGAAACTCCCGCGCGTCGGCAAGCGTTTGGATCCCGCCCGCCGCCTTCACTTTCGTTCCGTTCGTGACGCGCGACGCGAAGAGCGCGACGTCTTCCCTTGTGGCGCCCCCGGTCGAAAAACCGGTGGACGTTTTGATAAAGTCGGCGTCGGAACGCGAAACGAGGTCGACCAGTTCGATCTTTTCCTCGTCGGTGAGCAGGCAGGTCTCCACGATGACTTTCAGCACCCTGCCCGCGCACGCGCGTTTGACGGCGTTGATCTCGGCGAAAATCTCGTCGTAGCGTTTTTCCTTCACCCACCCGAGGTTGACGACCATATCGATTTCGTCGGCGCCGTTCTTCACGGCGTCTGCCGTTTCAAAGCACTTGACCGCGGTGGTACTGTAACCGTTCGGGAACCCGATCACGGTACAGACCGGGAGTTTTCCCCCGGTAAACTCCTTCGCGTCTGCGACCGACGCGGGAGGAACGCAGACCGACGCGACGCCGAAGCGAAGTCCGTCGAGACAAAGGGCGCGGATCTGTTCCCGCGTCGCGGTCTGCGTCAGCAGCGTATGGTCGACGGCGGAAAGAACGTCCCGAAGTCCGATCTCTCCCCCGTCCGGACGTCGATTCTCCATATTACCCGCGCAGTTCGGCGATTTTGGCGATCAGATCGGGTTTGCGCTGCACGCCGACCGTCTGCGCCGCCTTCTCCCCGTTCTTGAAATAGATCAGCGTCGGAATGCTCATCACGCCGAAACGGCGGGCAAGATCGGGCGCCTGATCCACGTCGACGCGGAAAAACGCGACGTCGGGTGTCTCCTCGGCGACGCCGTCGAGGATGGGGGCGAGCATTTTGCAGGGACCGCACCAGGTCGCGTAGAAGTCCACCACGGCAAGGGGCTGCGCGGAAATCTCTTCGTCAAAGTTCCGTTCGTTCAGTTCGTTCATTTTCAATGCTCCTTTTTTTGTTAGGATCCCGGTCGGGGGCTCGGATTATGCTCTTTTTACGGTCCGCCGCCGCAGGAAGATCCTTCCCGTGGCGGCGGACGATGCTCAAAGGTCTTTCAAAGCGCGTTCGATCTCCGCGATGCGGTCGCGTGCCTGACGGCGCAGGGCGCGCGCCTTGGACGAGACCAGAAGACGGAGCGCGGAGTTGTTGCGAATGGTCTCGTTCTGGTTCTGCAGTTCGCGCAGCAGCGCCTCGCGTTCGATGTCGCGGCGGCGTTCGGCGTCTTCCCTCTCGCGGCGTTCGATCTCGTAGTCGGCAATCCTTGCCGCCTCTTCCGATACGGTCGTATCGGCGGCGGGGGCTGCCGTCTGTCCGGTCTTCTCCAGCGCGGCGCGGATGGCGGCGAGTTGATCGCGATCGGCACTCGAACGGTTCTGCACGTCGTGCGTGACCACGTCGAGGTCGGTGTGCGAGAACGCGGTCGCGACGTGCGACGGAACGTAGACCGTCTTCAGGGCGGTGCAGGACAGGACGGCGAATTTACCGATCTCCTCGATCGTATCGGGAATGGTCAGCGTTTCGATCGCCGTGCGGTAGAAGGCGCTCTTGCCGATCCGGACCACGCCGTTCCCGAGCGTCAGGACGTTCAGGTCGATACAGCGCGAGAACGCCTCGTCGCCGATCACCCGAACCGTGTCGGGCAGAACGACCGATTTCAGTCCGCGGCAGTCGTAGAAGGCGCGTTCGCCGATCGCCGTGACCGGAAGATCGCGGAATTCGGCGGGCACCTCGACGTCGGTCAGGGCGCCGCGAATGAAGGCGCGCACCGTGTAACTGCGTCCGTCGGAGTTCTCCACCATATCGAAGTGGGCGTTCTTCAGTTCCTCTTCTTTCTTGTCTTCGGAGATGTCGGTCACCGAGAAGACGCGCACCGGCATCGGAACTGCCTCGAAGCCCTTCTCGGTCTTCTCGAACCGGCTCGGACGAATGGCGGAAACGAGGGCGGTCGGCGCGAGAACGACCGCCAGATTGCGGTTGTCGTCGAATGCGTTCGGGGCGACGTCGGTGACGCCCGCGGGCAGGATCAGAGAGACCAGACGGCAGCGGTCGAAGGCGTGTTCGCCGATCGAGGTCAGCCCCGAACCGAACTTGACTTCGGCGACGGTGCCGGCGGCGAAGGCGTACGCCTCGATCTTTTTGACCGAGTCGGGAATGGTCACCGAGATCGGACCGTTCACGTAGCGGAACGCCGAATCGCCGATCTCCTCAAGCATCTCGGGCAGCACGATGTCGGCGACGCCGTACCCGTCGGCGTAGGCGTAGGGACCGACGCGCTTGACGGGAAGTCCGCGGTAACTTGCGGGAACCGAGATCGAGTCGCCGACCGGGAACCCGAGCAAAACTTCGTACCCGGAGCCGTCGCGGAGCAACCGGTAGACCTCGTTGGTGCCCGCCTCACGCGGAATGGTCACCAGTTCGATCTCGCTGCCGAGCAGGCGGCTTTCGAGCGTCTTTTTGAGCGACGAGCGTCCCTCGTGCAGGAAGATGCGGCGCAGTTCGTCGCAGCCGCGCACGATCCCGCAGTAGCCGACCGAAACGCAGGTGACCGGGACGGTCAGCGTCTCGAGCGCGGGCAGGTGGTCAAAGGCGAACGAATCGATCCGTTCGACGCCCGGCATCTCGAGCGCCGAGAGCGCGGGACAGTCGTGGAAAGCGCAGGAATGGATCCGCGTCACGGTATCGGGCAGGATCACGGTCTGCAGGTTCGAGAGACCGCGGAACGCGTTGGTCCCGACCGCGATCACGGGTTTCCCGCGGTATTCGGCGGGGATCTTCACGGTCGGGGCGTCGAGGATGCAGGCGCCGAGACGGTAGGCGTCCTCGTCCGCGAGGTAATCGAAGCGCAGACGGCAGGATGCGAACAGGTCGCCCTCTTCTCCGGGCCGTCTGACGTGCGTCGCGTACTTGCAGTCGACGAACGCGGAGGCAAGGTGTTCGGGAATCGAGATCATGAAGTCGCGCCGCATCGTGACGAACAGGTTCTGTCCGACCTGCTCGACCGAATCCGGGATCAGAAGATCGGGGAGCGAGCGGCAGTTGTAGAAGGCGAAGTCGCCGATGTATTTCAAGGACGTCGGCAGCGAGATGGTCGAGAGCGACAGGTCGCCGTAGAAGGCGCCCGCGCCGATCGAGGTCACGCGATTGCCCATCTTGACCATTTCGATCCGATCGCACCCGCGGAAGGCGTTCATACCGATCAACTCGACCGAGTCGGGCAGGATCACCGTCCGCACGCGCTCCATTTCGTCCGCCGGGAAACTGCAGCAGACGTTGCGCACCCCGTCGGGGATCCGCAGAACGCCGTTGTCGTCGGGATGCGGGTGAACGCGGAGCAGAAGTCCGGCGCCCTCGACCGTCATCTCCTTGCCGTCGTCCATCCCCCAGTCGGTGTAGATGAACGCGTCGGGCTCGACGTATTCGAGCGTATCGGGGAACACGACCTTGCGGATGCGCGGCGAATCGCGGAAGACGCAGCGGATCGCCTTCAGTTGTTTCGGCAAGATCAGCCGCTCGATCTGCAGAACGGCGACGTTGTTGATACTGCGGAAGGCGCTCGGTCCGATCTCGGTCACGGGCAGACCGTTGCAGACCGAGGGGATCGTGACCGTGCGGCTCGCGCCCATGTAATAAGTCAGACTGTAACCCTTGCCGTCGCCCGTCAACTCGAACTCGAAATCCCCTACGTGCGCGTAGCGGATATCGTCGCCGTAGATCGAACGCTCGGCGTACGGCGTCGGCTCGTCGCTCTCCTCGTCGAGGGCGGGAATGGTCCCGTCGTCGCGGACGATCGGGGCGTCCCCTTCGGTCTTCGGCGCGGCTTGTGCCGCCGGTTCCTCGACCGGTTCCTCTTCTTTTTCTTCTTTTGCGGGCGCGGCTTCGACCGCCTCTTCCGCAGCCGCTTCTTCCGCGGCGGGCTGCACGGCGGCGACCTCTTCCGCGATCGGTTCTTCCGCGATCGGTTCTTCCGCGGTCGGCTCCTCTGCGATCGGTTCCTCTGCGGCCGGCGCTTCAACGGCAACGGCAGCCGGCTCTTCCGCCGCGGTCTCCTTTTCGACCGGGGCGGCGGCTTTGGCGGCTTTCTTTTCGACCGGAGCGGTCTTTTCGGTTTCGGGCAGGGCGTCGAAATCGTCGGTATCGTCCTCGGGACGGATCACCTCGTCGGGGCGACGGTCGCGAAGAACGCCGGCGTTCTTCAGGATCTGCTTTGCGGTCCGCATCTTCTTGCGGGCGAAGTAGGACAGATCGTCGCGGAACGCCGCCGCCTGATACAGACACACGATCCCGTCGGGGAACGCCGCCTTCAGTCGGGCGATCAGATCCTCGTAGGTACCGTGCGAATCGGTTTTCTGTTTCAGGGCGTTGATATAGGTGAACCCGAAGTCGGAGAAAAACTTTTCGTTGTCTTCCCCGTATCCGGCAAGCCGCCGGAGTTCGGTCCCCCTCTCCGCCAGTTTCTTGTGATCCCGGTTGAAATGGATCACGACGCGGTCGGGATAACTCTCCGCCAAACGGTCGAAAAAGGTATTCAACCGCTTTGCGAGCGCGGGTTCAAACTCGGTTCCGCTCACGGGACGCCATTCTGCCATATCGGTCCTCCTTCGGAAGATAAACTTCCTCTGAAATAAGATATACTTGTCTTCATTATAATTAGCGCGGGCGCGAAAGTCAAGAGGTTCATGCGATTTTCTCCCTATTTTTCTTGTTTTTTTGAAACGCCCCCCTCTTTATCCGCCGAAAAAGCGGATAAAACCGGGAGCGCCGTCCTCTTGCTTTTTCCCGGCGTCGGGAGTATAATGGAAGAAAAAAAGGGGGAGAGACCTATGCGGCGTTTTTCGTCATCGCGTCGGGCGGGCGTTTGTCTTGCGCTCGTTTTCGTTTTGCTGCTCCCGCTCCTTCTCCCCGCCTGTTCTGCCGCGCCGAAACGCTACTCGACCGTGATCGACGGTCCCTTCGACACGGCGACGCAACTGGTGATCTACGCAAGCAAAAAAAGCGACGCCGACGCCTTCTTCTCGCTCTTCCGGGAGCGGCTCGAAGCGTGGGACAAACTCGCCGATATCTACTACGAATACGACGGGATCAACAACCTGCGCACCCTGAACCTCGCGGCGGGCTCCTCCCCGGTGGAACTCGATCCGCGCCTGCTCGATCTGCTCGAATACGGGCTCTCGGCAAAAGAGACGTCCGGGGGACGGGTGGATCTTCTGCTCGGTCCGGTGCTTTCGATCTGGCACGCCTGCCGCACGGCGGGGCTCGACGATCCCGCAAACGCCCGCGTCCCGACCGAAGAGGAACTCTCCCGGGCTGCGGAGACCGTCGGGTGCTCGACGCTCGTGATCGACCGGGACGACGGTACCGCCTTTCTTCCCGAGCCGGGTTCGTCGGTCGACGTCGGCGCGTTCGCCAAGGGCTACGCCACCGAGCGGATCTGTTCGGAACTCGAACGCCTCGGTTATACCGACTTCGCCGCCAACGCGGGCGGCAACCTTCGCGTCTCGGGTACGGCGGCGGGAGAAAAGTGGACGCTGTCGGTGCGCGATCCCGCGGGTGCCGGCACGGTCGGCGAGGTCGAAGCGCGGGGAACCGCGTCTCTTGCGACCAGCGGCTCTTACCAACGCTACTACACGGTGAACGGCGTGCGCTATCACCACGTCGTCGACGTCGACACGAACGCCCCCGCCGCCTTCGGCTGGGCGTCGGTTTCGGTGCTGACGGAGGACGCGGGGGTTGCCGACGTTCTCTCGACCGCCCTGTTCTGCCTCGACCGTGAGACGGGGGTTTCGCTGCTTTCCACCTTCTCTTCCCCCGTTTCCGTCCTCTGGATCACCGAGACCGGGGAGCAATACGCCTTCGGCGCGTTTGAGGAAGGGGGCGGAAAATGAAATTGTTTTCTCGGCGGGAATCCGTCCTTTTGATCTCGCTTCTGCTTGTTTCCGGCGTCCTGTTCCTCGTTCTGTTTCTTTTGCGCGGAGAGGGCGACGGCGAGTGGGACGCCGTGATCCGGTACCGGGGGGACGTGATCGCGCGTCTGCCGCTGGATACCGACTGCGAGTACCCGTTCGAATGTGAAGAAGGGGTAAACCGGATCGTGATCCGGGACGGCGCCGTGTTCGTCGAGAGCGCCGACTGCAAGAACCGGGTATGCGTACGCCACGGCGCGCTCACCCCAGACGCCGCCGACGTCGATTTCATCTCCTGTGCGCCCCACCGTCTCCTGATCGTTCTGGAAAGGAGGGGCGACGAATGAAAACTTCCCGTCCGACGGTCGCCCGGCGCGTCGCGCTGTCCGCCGTCCTCTGCGCTCTGTCGCTTCTGTTCTCGTATCTCGAGACCTTTATCCCGATGCCGGTCCCGGGCATGAAGATCGGACTTGCCAACCTGATCCCCCTGCTCCTGCTCCCCACGCTCGGGATCCCGACCGCCGCCTGCGTCTCGCTGCTCCGGATCGCGCTCTCCGCGCTCCTGTTCGGTTCTCCCGTATCCTTCCTCTACTCGCTCGCGGGGGGGACCGTCAGTTTCGCCGTCATGGCGCTCGCGTTCAAGTTCCGCCTGTTCGGGCTGACCGGGGCAAGTATCCTCGGCGGCGTCTTCCACAACCTCGCGCAGATCGCCGTCGCGATTCCCTTGCTCGGGACGGCGCGCGTGACCGTCCTGCTCCCGTGGCTTCTGCTCTCGGGTACGGTCGCGGGGCTTGCCGTCGGACTGCTCGGCGCGTTCCTGCTCCCGCGTCTTCCCCGCTCGCTCTTTCCGAATCCCGCGCGAAAAGAACCGGACGCCGAACCGGCGGAACCGCCGGAAAACGATCCGTAAAAAAACGCCGCCTGCGGCTGCAGGCGGCGTGCTTTTTTGTCTTTACAGTTTCTTGACGCGCAGGGCGCGCATGGCGTTCAGGATCGCGAGGACGGCGACGCCGACGTCGGCGAAGACCGCGAGCCACATACTCGTATTGATCCCGACGGCGGAGAGTACCAGGATCGCGAGTTTGACCGACAGGGCGAACACGATATTCTGCCGCGCGATCGAAACCGTCCTTCGGGCGATCCGGATCGCCTTCGGAAGCCGATCGAGTTTATCCGACATGATGACCAGATCCGCCGCCTCGATCGCGGCGTCCGAGCCGACGCCGCCCATGGCGACGCCGATATCGGCAAGGGCGATCACCGGGGCGTCGTTGATGCCGTCCCCGACGTAGAGGACGTCGCCCTGCTTTTCGGCGATCAACTCTTCCACCGCCGCGTACTTCCCGTCGGGGAGCAGCGACGCGCGAACGAAGTCAAGGGACAGCGCATCCGAGATCGGCTGCGCGTTTTCTTGGACGTCGCCGGTCAGCATCCCGATCCGTATTACGCCGAGCCGACGCAGGCGTTCGACGGTTTCGCGACTCTCTTCACGAAGGGCGTCGCCCACCGTGAAGCAACCGATCCACCTGCCGTCGCAGGCGACGAAAACCGAACCTGTGATCCCGTCGGGGACGAAAACCCCCTCGTCGGAAAGCAGTTTGCGCGTACCCACGAGTACTTTTCGCCCTTCGACCTCGGCGACGATCCCTTTCCCCGCCCGTTCCTCGACAGACGCCGGAACCGGGGCGTCGGGGGCGAGCGCGCGGATCGCCGCGGCGATCGGGTGGGTGGAAGCGTGCTCCGCCGAAGCGGCAAGAGACAGCAGTTCGTCGCGTCCGATCTCCCCGGAGACGACCACGTCGCGCACCTCGAACTTTCCTTCGGTCAGGGTGCCGGTCTTATCGCAGCAAACGGTTTTCACGTGCGAGAGCGCGTTCATGCGGTTGCCGCCCTTGAAGAGGATCCCCTCCGAGGCGGCGCCGCCGATCCCGCCGAAGAAACTCAAGGGGACCGAAATCACGAGCGCGCAGGGGCAGGACACGACGAGGAAGGTCAGGGCGCGGTGGAGCCAGTCGGTCCACGCGGGGGCGTTGCCCGTCGCCAACAGGAGCAGAGGCACCCCGACGCCGAGCAGGATCGCCGCCAGGACGACGGCGGGCGTATAGACGCGCGCGAAGCGAGTGATGAAGTTCTCCTGCCGCGACTTCGCCTCGTTCGCCTCTTCGACGAGCGAAAGGACGCGCGACGCCGCCGACTCGTCGGCAATATGGTCAACGCGGGCGATCAGCCGTCCGTTCTGGCAGACCGTGCCGCTTGCGAGCGTGCTTCCGGGGCTGACTTCAACGGGAATCGCTTCCCCGGTCAGGGCGGCGGCGTCGATCAGCGCCGTACCGTCCAGTACGGTGCAGTCGACCGGCACGCGGTCGCCCGGTCGGATTACGACGGTCTCACCCGGCGTAAGGTCGTCGGCGTCGATCTCCTCTTCGCCGCCGGCAGAGAGCCGGATCGCGCGATCGGGGCGCAGATCCATCAGTCCCCGGATCGACTTGCGCGAACGCTGAACCGCCTGATGCTCGAAATACTCCCCCGCAAGGAAGAAGAGCATGACGGCGACGCCCTCGGCGTAACTGCCGATCACGAACGCGCCGACCGAGGCGAGCGTCATCAGGAACTTTTCGTCCAGCAGGTCGCGGCGCAGGATCCCCCGCAGCGCGTCAAGCCAGACCGTGCAGCCCGAAACCGCGAGCGCGACGAGGTAGACGGCAAGGACGGCGGGCGACGGCGCGGAAAGACGCTCCGTTACAATCCCGGCGACGAGCAGCAATCCGCCCCCGATCACCTGCCATACCTCGTGCGTCAGGTAGGGCGAATGACGCTTTTTCATTTTACGCTTCTTCGATCTTCACCTTGGCGGAGAACGCCTGCGCGGTCTTTTGGATCGCGGCGAGCAATTGATCCGACGGAAGGTCGCTCTCGACGGTCAGTTTCTCGGAAAGGAAGTTGATCTTCGCCGACGCGATGCCCTCGGTCTTGGCGAGCATCCCCTCGAGTTTGGCGGCGCAGTTCGGGCAGTCCAGCCCGGCAACGGAGTACTTGGTTTTCATTGTTTTATTCCCCTTTTCATTTTAATAACGTTTTGAAATCTCTCCGCGAACGCGGCGTATCGCGTTTGCCGCCTGGCGGCAAACGGATCGCGCGGGACGGCGGTCCCGCATATCGCGCGAAACGCCCTGCGTTTCGCTTAGTCCTCTTCGGACAGATGCTGGACCGCGATCTCGATGATGTCGCGGACGTGATCGTCCGCCAGGCGGTAAAAGATATTCTTCCCGCTCCGGCGGGACGCGACGAGGTGATTGGTGCGCAGAAAACGCAGTTGGTGGGACACGGCGGACTT
>CAMZBE010000013.1 GCA_947304475.1 uncultured Clostridia bacterium | reverse complement strand
CCTTCTTCCCCTTCGCGGGTATGATCCTGACCGGGCTTTTTCCCGGGGAAAACGACGGGCACACGTTGTCTGATTTCTTCTCGGACGTCCTGAACGGGGATCTGGCGGGGTATCTGTCCGTCGGGGGACGATCGCTCTCCGAGGGACTGGCGCGCAAGGAAGAGACCTTCCTCGCCACGCCCTTCTCTGGCGACGCCCTGACCGTTTCCGACCGTACCGAATACTGGTGCGGAACGATCACCGAACTCTCGCTTTCGCTTCCCGCAAGCCCCGCGTCGACCTTCTGCTGCGCTCTGGTTTTCGACACACCGGAGGGGAACGGAAGCGCCTCGCTCGATTATCCCGAGGGAATCCGTTGGTCGGGCGACGATATCGTGAACGGAGAGTTATTGCTCTTCGGGGAGCGGCACTACACCGTGTTCCTTTGGTACGACGGGGCGTGGGAAGCGACGGTACGGGGGGTAGATCTGTGAGCCGCCTGCGCCGCCTCTATACCGTTCTCGCCTGCCGGACCGGGCTCCGCACCGGGAAGAGCGTGGAACGCAGCGGTCGGTTCCCTTTGACGGTAAACGGCACCTTCGGGAAGTATCCGCTCCCCGATTACGCGGTGCATGGCGCCGTGCGATACGCGACGGAGCCGTCCCCTTCGGCACCCGTCTCTCCGGCGTTCGTCGGGGCAGCGGATTTTCCGGGCGGGGAGAGCGGCGTTTCGCTGGTTCTGTCGACGTCGGATTCCGACGGGGAGATCGACCGGTTCACGGTGGATATCCCCGGGGAAGAACCTCTCCGCGAGGTGTCGGGTGTTTACGACGAGATCGTCTACGGTACGGGAAAACTGATCCGTCGGGTGGGGGTTTGCAGCGATCCCGGGGTTTTTCCCGGGTTGGAGGCGACTTACGGGACCTCGCATCCGTCGGTTCTGCTTCTCGTCGGGGACGGGACGACGGTGGCGGATCACCCGGATCTTACGTCCACGCATTGGAGAAAACTGCGCACAAGCGAGTTGACCGAGGGGATCGAAGCCGGGATGCTGGTGCGGAACGGCGCGCTCTACGCCAACCTGCCCCGCGCCCTTTACCGCCGGTACGTGACGGGGTGCACCGGGGATACGAGCGTCGGGGCGTCCGCCCTGTCGCCCTCGGTCGCGGCAGGGGAGTACCGCTGCGATTTCTTCGACGGTACCAGCCGCGTCTTCACCCTGCCCGAAGCGTTGGACGGGTGCGCAGGGTGCAGGGACGTGCTCGCCGTCTCGCGGAGCGGCGCGACCTTGAAAAAACGAATGCTCCGCTACGCTTTCACGGGCGGAGAAGAAAACGTCTGCGACCTGCCGGACTATCAGTCGAGCGGGGAAACGGTGTTCGTGATCGCCAAGAGCGGGTTCGGGGCGGACGGAGATGGGGTTGCCACGCGCTCTGCGGGCGCGGTCTACGCCGATCTGACGCCGCTCGAAATGGTGCAGACCTATCCCGACAGATCCGCTGTCTGCGAGGACGGGGATAACTGGTATTTCCACGTCCCCGGCAAGCAGTCGGTCGCCGACTTCCGAGCCTTTTTGGGCGAGTTGGCGCAGGCGGGAACGCCGGTCACTCTGGTCTATCCCGCGGCTGCTCCGACCGAAACGGTTTTGACGTCCCGGCTTGCGGAAACCGAAACCGTTATGACCGTCACGCCGCTTGCAGGGACGGTCGACGACGCCACGTTTGACGCGGAAGCGACGCTGACGCTGGTCCCCGCGATGCGGGAGTTCATAGCGGACGAAAGCGCGCAGGGAAGACCGGCCGAGATCTATTACGCTCTGCCCGACTGCGACGTGACCGAAACGGAAATCGAACTGCCGACACTGCACGCGGGCGAGGGATCGACGACGTTTTCGGCGACGGCGGCGCAGACGGGCGGGCTTGATCCCTGGCTCGGGCGCTTCGTTTCGCTTGCCGAGAACTGACTTGGAAAGGAGAACCATGGAACTTTACAGACTGACGGCGGAAGGGAGAGCCGAGAGATTTTCCGGCAGGATCCTTCACCATAACGGTCGGGTGTACGTCAACCCGACGCCGGGGGTTTTGACGGAGGCGGGGTATAAACCTCTTCTCCGGGACTCCCTTCCGGCAGACGCCGGAGAAACCGACCGGGAGGGGCTCCCAATCGTTTACGCGTGCGTTTACACCGACGAGGGAGACGCGATCCGCCTCTCTTACGAAAGGAGAGTGATCCGCGATGATGAAGATTAAGTTCGTCGGGGACAGTTACGCCCTGCTCTCGGGCGGCTGCGATCCCGGGGAAGCGGGGCATCTGACCTTCCGCCTGCCCGCGGGGGAAACCGTCGCCTCGCTTGCGGTGAACGGCAGCGCCTATCCCGCCTCGGGCGTGGTCTGCCGCGTGCCGGTTACGGCGTTCAGAACCGGCTCCAACCGTCTTTCGGTCCGTCTGACCGACGGCAGGACGGTTCCCGCAGAGGGCGTCAGGCTGACCGGGGGACTGTTCTCCCCGGAAGGGGCGAGCGTCCCCGACGTGATCGCCGCCTGTGACCGGCGCTTCGCCGCATTGGAAAGCCGGATCGCCGCTCTGACCGAACGCATCGGAACACTTGAGGAAGATACCGGGATACTCCCGTAAAAAAGAAAGGACGAACCATGAGAACCGAAAAAACCGTATCTTTTGCCGCGCGCGTCGCGGCGCTGCTCCTGCTTTTCCTGCTTCTGTTCGCCTGCCCTCTGGCGGCTCTTTGCGCCGAGGGAGAGGCGGAGAGCGAACCCGCAAACGACGTGGTTGAATCCACCGTGTCAGAGGCGGGGGCGGGTGTCAATTTTGCCGAGAGCGTAAGCGCTTTCCTCGATCGTTATTCGGGTGAGATTTTCTCGGCGCTCTCGCTTGCCGGGACGATCCTGCTCGCCTGGCTTGCCCGGCGGGGACTGCTCCCCGCGATGCGGGCGGGGCTGGACGGACTTGCCGCCGGCGTCGAGCGTCTGAACGACTGTGCCCGCGACGCGGGCGAACGGCAAAGCCGCCTGATTTCGGATCTGCTCGCCGACGCCGAACCGGTCCTGCGCGACCTTGCCGGAATGCGCGATCTGTTCACCGCGCTCTCGGAGCGCACCGCCGAACTTGAAAAAAAGACGGCGGAAGCGGCGAGTGAAAACGAGAAACTTCTGGCTCTCAACCGCGCGTCGGTCGAGATGTTGAAAGAAGTGTTCACCGCGGCGAAACTTCCCGTGACGTCCAAAGAGGAACTCGCGGCGATCTACCGTCGGGCGCTCGACGCCGCGGGCGAGGGCGGAGAGGTGGAGCCGTGACGCGCAAACGCTTTCTGTTCCTTCTGCTCGGGTGGGCGGTTTCGACGCTGCCGGCGCTCTTTGCGACGCTCCGGTGGTTCCCGCTCTTCCTTACGCGGGGAGAGGGGGGAAGAGCGATCTCGCTGCTCTCCTGCCTTCTGATCGTGGTCGCGCTGGTCCCCCTGCGCCGGGCGTTTTCGACCTTTTTCCGCACTCTCACGGCGTGGAAGGTCTACCTCTTCCTCTTCGTGTTCTTTACCGTGACCGGTTCGATCGCGTACGAGATGCGCTGCGTCGCCGCGGTCGGTCTGATCTCGTCGGTCCCCGGGGCGATCCTGTTCTCCCTCGGGCGGGGAAGCGGTGATAAGCGTGACGGGAACTGATCTTCACGGGTTCGGCGAACTGCGGCTGAAACGCGGCGCGGGGATCGTGATCGGTATTCTGACCTTTCTGGTCTCGATCCTCGTCTTCTTTACCGAACCCTCGCTCTCGGCGAAACCCGTCGAGCACGTCAGCGTGCAGATGTCGGTGACCATGTTCTGCATCTTTCTGATGTATACCTCGATGTGCGACGCCGGCTGCCGTGCCGGAGAGGACCGTCCGGAGTACGCCGAGGCGAGGGACGAATGGACAGCCCTTGCCGACCGGGTGCGCCGTTCGGGATTTCTTGCGGAGTTGGCGGGCTTCTGTCGCCGTCTCGCGATTGAGGAACGCGAAGAGGCGCGGGCGGACCGGCTGGCGTCGGTCGGGCTGTCGCTATCCGATTTCCGCACGATAGAGAGCGATACCGCCCGCTTCCGCGCTCTGCCGCGTCGCACCCGCCGCGCGATCCGACGCGCCCGCGCCGTCCGGCTTCTGAAACTGTCGCCCGACCGTCTGCTCTCGGCGGCGGGACGGGGAAGACGCCGGCTTGCCCCGGTTTCCCCCGGCGCGTCCCGCGCTCGCTCCACGGTCTACGCGATGGTGCCGTCGCTTCTCGGGACCTTCCTTACGGTCTCGGTGGCGTTTTCGGCGGCGGACGGATTGACGGCGTCTACGGTGATCTCGGCGGCGTTCCGCCTGCTCGCTCTACTCTGGACGGGATTCCGCGGCTACGGCATGGGGTACCGCAGCGTCGTGCGCGACGGCGTCGCCGCCTGCAAGACGCGCTCTGCACTTCTGCACCGTTTTCTCTCCGAGCGAGGCGACCGTGCGGAATGATTTTCCAAGGGGCAATTTCGTCCCAAAAGGATTAAAAACCGCCCCGCCCGGCGATACTTCCGGTATCTCTGGTGGAAGGGAAGAGGGCGGAATGAAAAACGGCGGGAAGGTCGAGATCAGCGGGCTCAACACGGCGGACCTCACCACACTTTCGGACGCGGAGAAGCGCGATCTGCTGGCGGCGGCGCAGGGGGGCGACAAAACCGCGCGCGACCGGCTGATCCTCGGGAATCTGCGGTTGGTTTTGTCGGTGATCCGGCGGTTTTCGTCGCGCAACGAGAACCCCGACGATCTGTTTCAGGTCGGGGTGATCGGGCTAATCAAGGCGATCGACCATTTCAAACTCGATCTCGACGTCAAGTTCTCGACCTACGCTGTCCCCATGATCGTCGGGGAGATCCGGCGCTATCTGCGCGACAACAACAGCATCCGCGTCAGTCGCTCGACGCGCGACCTCGCCTACCGGGCGCTCACGGTGCGTGAGGAACTCACCGCCAAATACCAGCGCGAGCCCGCCGTCGAGGAGATCGCCAAAACGCTCGGGGAAGATCCGGCGGCGGTCGGACACGCGATGGAGGCGATCGTAGAACCGGTCTCGCTCTACGATTCGGTTTACGGGGAGGGCGACGACGCGGTCTTCGTCATCGACCAGTTGAAGGACGAGAGCGTTTCCGACGAGATCTGGATCGAGAATATCGCGCTCCGCGAGGCGATGGAGCGGCTCGGTCAGCGGGAGCGCGACATTATCCGGATGCGCTTTTACCGCGGCAAAACGCAGATGGAGATCGCCGCCGAAATCGGCATCTCGCAGGCGCAGGTTTCGCGCCTCGAAAAGAGCGCGATCGAGCACATCCGACAGAATATGTGAAAAAAAGAAAAGCGCCCGCAGCGGGCGCTTTTCGGTTGTTTTTCGTCAGTCGGCGAGTTTGAAGTAAACGGTCGCGGGGACGGTCACGCCGTCGGCGATCTGAAGGGTATCTGCGACCGGAGACGGGTCGGGTTCGACGTTGCGGACGAAGCCGGTCCCGCAGGTCCAGTGCGCGTCGTCGGTCACGACGATCACCGCGTTTGCGCAGGTGAAGACGTTCTGCAGTTTCATCTCAACGATCAGATTCTTGTTATCGGAATACACGATCTTTTCCGGATCATCCGGATCGTTTTTCGCGTCGTAGAGCGAAATGCCGTTGATGCGCAGACCGTGCCACCGTTCTGCCCATTCGTTATTGCTCCACGTTCCCTGCATACTGGTCTCCACTTTCCAGACGCGGACGCCGTCGATATAGAGTTCGGACCAGCCGTTCTGGACGATATCGGAGTCAGCGCGGGTCGAGTTTGCTTTTTGATACTTCTGCACGTGATCGACCAGCGTCTCTTGATGGAAGCGGAAACCGATACGGTGCCAGCCGTATTCCCCGATCGTCGGGAACGAAGCGGCGGTCACGGGATCGTCAAGATATCCCTTGTAGGTCTGACCTGCCCCGAGATCGTAGACGCAACTGTCGGCGGGTTCCATACCCGGACGGTAGGTCATGAAGTTGAAACTGCCGGCGTACGGGCAGTCGACCGAGGCGTTGTCGCGGGTGTAGAGGCGGTACAGATCCTTGAAAGTACCCTGGTCGCCGTTCTTTTTCCGGAAGGAGACCAGCGCGATCACCGATTGCTGATTGTCGTCGAATTTTTTGGCGACGGGATCGTAGAGCCGCCCGTCGTAGTTGGCAAGCGTCTCGTTCCAGAGAAGCGAATACTCGAACCAGAGGTCGTAGCCGTCGGGGTTGTCGTCGGTCGGATAGAAGTGCTTGCCGCCCAAGATTTCCTGCACTTCTTTGGAGAGGTAATACGAACCGGTGCCGAAATTGGGATCACCGTTCGAGACCTTCTCGGCGGTCTTGGAGTTAAAGATCGTGGGTTCCCACGCGAAATCCTCTTCGAGAGGGGTATTGCAGAGCGAGCAGGTGCCGCTTCTGTGACCGTTCTTGTCGAGCAGGTGGGGTTCCTTTACGGTCCATTCCACGACGTGCTTGGCGGGATCCGAGGGGATCGGGACCACGGTTTCCTCGACGATCTTTTGGCAGACGGTGCAGTGATAGGACTTGGATCCGTCGGCGCTGCAGGTCTCCTCACGGTCGACCGTGTATTCGGTCGCCGGGACGTGTCCCGTCGCTGGGATCGTTTCGGTCGAGCCGGGAATGATCTCACGGCAGATCGAGCAGTAGTACCCCTTCAACCCATCCTCGGTGCAGGTCGCAGGGGTGAGAACGGTGAAATCGTCTTCGGGCACGTGGACGTGCTCGGTCGGCGCGGCGGTCGTCGCGGGGACGGTCGTCGCGGGGGCGGTGTCACCCGCCGTCGTGGCTTCGGTTTTGTCCTTCTTGCAGGACGCGAACGCGAAAACGCAGAGGGCAAGACACAGAATGAAAGCGAGGGAAAGGTACAGTTTCTTCATGGCTGATTTTCCTTTCTGTTTATTCGGCACGTTGTCGGATCGTCTCGGTTCGCCCGGCGGACCGGGACGTCTTCCATTGCAGTCAATTTCATTTTACCATATCGCTCCCGCCGTTCACAATAGATACGATTGCCCAAAAACTTGCGCGGAATTGACTTGGACGGAAGGGGTGCGGGACGGGCGTTTCACATTGCTTTTTCTCGCGACAACGGGACGCGGTCGGATTCCCGGACAGCCCGCGGGTTGCGCGTCCTGTTCAAAACGGAAAAACGGGACGATTCTGTCAAATGGGATTATTCTGTCAAGTTGAAATCCGAAATTGCTTTTTGATCTGTTATATGGTATAATAAAAACGTAGAATAGTTAAACAAAAAACGGGGTTTCCGGAACGGTCGGGGGGAGCGACCGACAAAGAAAAAGGGACGCCGCCGGCGTCCCGGATCCCCGAAGGGAAGGATCAGTATTTTTTTGACCGGAGCGAACGCTCGGTCTCTTTGATCGCGTCGATCGCCATATCCGAAAGGTTGAAAACGACGTAGTAGTAGAGCGTATCGACGATCGCGAGTTGCGCGATCCGCGAGTTCAGGGCGAGGATGGTATATTCGGTTTCGGACGACGAGGTATGCAGGACGAAATCCGAGACCTTGTCGATCGGAGACTTGCCGACGTTGGTGATCGCGACCGTCGTCGCGCCGTGCTCCTTCGCGACCTTCAGCGCCTCGACGATATCTTTCGACGAACCCGAGTGCGACACGCCGATCGCGACGTCCCCCCCGGACAGATGCGACGCGACGATCATCTGCATATGGTTGTCCGAGCACGCCGTCGCGTTCAATCCGGCGCGGATGAACTTGTGGCTCGCGTCGAGCGCGACCGACGCCGAGTTCCCGAGTCCGAACAGGGCGATCTTCCGCGCGTTGCAGAGTGCGGATGCGACGGCGGAGAGTTTTGCGGGATCGAGCGCCTTCTTGGTCAGTTCGAGCGAGCAGTAGATCTCGTTGCAGACCTTGTCGAACATCTCGCCTGCGGTATCGTTTGCCGTGATGGTCGTGCTGACCGTCGGTCTGGTTTCGGACGCAAGGGCGATCTTCAGCCCCTGATATCCTTCCGCCCCGACCTTTTTCGAGAAGCGCACGATCGTCGCCTCGCTGCATTTGCACCTTTCGGCGAGTTCCACGATCGAGAGTGAAATGATTTTTCCGGGGTTCTCGGCAATCCAGTCGGCGATCTTCTTTTCCGCCGTGCCGAGCGTGTTGTAGAGCATTTTGATCTTCAACGAAATCTTATCCATTTTTTCCCTCTCACGTTGGTTTTTTCCACTTTCTATTATAAACTGGAAACGGCGTTTTGTCAAATGAAAAAATGTTTCATTTTTGGTTGACACCACGCGCTGAAAGTGATATAATAAAATCAACCTGCGAAAATAATTTTCACCAAACCGGGTTTTCGCATAAAATTAAGGAGAGAAGATGAACGATTTTTTGTTTGACGTGATCGCGACCGAGTTGGAAGACGCGGTCGGGCGGGAGAATTGCTCCACGCGCACGATCGACAAGATCACGCACAGCGTCGACTACTTCTGGCTGTCGCGTATGTGGGCGGACCGCGGGCTCCGGATGCCGGAGGGCGACTTCATCGTCGCGCCGAAGGACGCGAAGGAGACGGCGGCGGTATTGAAGATCGCCAACTACTACAAAATCCCCGTGACGACGTGGGGCGGCGGCGGCGGAACGCAGGGCGGGGCGATCCCGGTCTCGGGCGGGATCGTGCTGGATACCAAGCGTATGAACGCGATCACCGACTTCAACGAACGCGGAATGTACATCGAGTGCGGAACCGGCACCATCTACAAACACCTCGAATGGGCGGCGAACGAGCGCGGCTACGCGACCATGCACTATCCGTCCTCGCTCACCTGTTCGACGGTAGGCGGGTTTCTGGCGCACCGCGGGATCGGCGTTTCTTCGACCAAATACGGCAAGATCGACGATATGGTCCTGCAGATGGAGGTCGTGCTTCCGAACGGGACGATCATCGAGACCTCTCCCGCGCCCAAGCACGCGGCGGGCCCCGACCTGAACCAGATCTTCATCGGATCGGAAGGGACGCTCGGCGTCATCACGCGGGCGCAGATGCGCATTTACGAACAGCCCGAGGCGCGGCGCTTCCGCGGCTTCCTGTTCCATAACATGACCGACGCGTTCAGCGCGGGGCGCGAACTGCTCCAGAAGTTCAAACCCTCGGTCATGCGTCTCTACGACGAGGCGGAGACCGCGTCGCTCATCAAGAAGATCGTCGGCGTCGAAAAGAAGGGCGCGTTCATGAACGTCGCGATCGAGGGCGTGTCCGAGATGGTCGATCTCGAAGAGAAGATTCTGCTCTCGACCTTCGGTAAATACGGCGCGGAGGACCTCGGTTCGGAGTACGGCGAAAAATGGTGGAAAGAGAAGATCACCTTCTTCTATCCCGGACACATGATGGATATTCCGCAGTGCTTCGGCACGATGGACACGATCGCCCCCTACGACAAGATCGAAAAGATCTACTGGGAGATGAAAAAGGCGATCGAAACCAACTTCCCGCAGGCGAAGTTCATCGCCCATTTCTCGCACTGGTACGAGTGGGGCTGCATGATCTACGACCGCTTCATCGTCGACGGCAAGGACGTGCCGCAGGATCCGCACGAGGCGTTCCGTCTCCACCAGGCGATCTGGAACTGCGGCGTCCGGACGGCGCTCAAAAACGGCGGCGTGGTGAACGACCATCACGGCGTCGGCATCAAACTCGGACGCCTGATGAAGGAACAGTACGGTCCCGCGATGCAGGTCTTCGAGGGAATCAAGAAGTCGCTCGATCCGAACGGGATCATGAATCCCTTCAAACTGGGACTGTAAGGGGGCGATCACGGTGAAATTCACGAAGAAAAGTCAGGAACATATGGACGCCTGCCGCTTCTGCTGGATGT
The DNA here is from genome assembly GCA_947304475.1 of uncultured Clostridia bacterium. Lineage (GTDB taxonomy): Bacteria > Bacillota > Clostridia > Oscillospirales > CAG-272 > UBA1740. Next base: position 1,595 of record CAMZBE010000013.1, on the reverse strand, counting down.
GCAGGCATATCTGTCCGATCGGGAACGCGACGGGGCAGGAAAGGAATACCGCCCGCGCCCGTGCGCTGGGGCTTTCGCTCGTGGCGAGAGAGGCGGTTGCGTATTCCGAGGACATCATCAACAACGTCTACGAATGCGCGCTCTGCGGCGCGTGCGTCAAGGAGTGCGTGACCGGGTGGGATCCCGTTGCGTTCACCAAAGAGGCGCGGCTCGTGGCGGCGCTGGACGGCAAACTTCCGCCCTACGTTCTCAAGATGGTGACCGCCGCGCTCGAAACCGGGAACGTCTACGGCGCGACGCCGGACGATAAACTCACGGCGAAGATCAAGGGGCTGAAAAAGAGCGATACCCTGTTCTTCCTCGGCGCCGACGCCCGCTTTAAGACGTCCGCAAACGCCGTGGAGGCGATCGATCTGCTTCTCGCGCTCGGCGTCGACTTCGCGGTGCTCGAAAACGAACCCGACAGCGCCTACGGTCTGGACTTTCTCGTCGGTGCGGCGGCGGAGACCAAGGCGGCGGCGGAGAAGTGCGCCAAGGTTCTGAACGGGTATAAAAAGGTGATCTGCTACGATCCCGCGGACGCGAAGATCTTCCGGCGGGAATACAAGGAGTGGGGCGTCGACGTCAAAGCAGAAGTTCTGACCTTCACCGCCTTCCTTGCCGACCTGCTGAAAGACAAGAAGGTCAAAAAGAGCGATCTCGTCTTTACCCCGCAGGACAGCGCGATCCTTGCGCGCGATCTTGAGGAGACCGAGCCGATCCGCGCGATCCTTGCCCGTATCGGGGAGGTTTCGGAGATGCTCTGCAACCGCCGCGACACCATGCTGGCGGGCAATCTCATCATGAACGAGTATATGCCGCTCGTCATGCTTCGCGTGGCGTCCGACCGCTGGACCAACGCGAAGAACGTCGGGGCGAAGACCGTGGTGACCGAGAGCCCCGCCGAATACGCGATGCTGAAGGCGACCGAGCCGGACGGCATGACCGTCCTGACGGTAGAGGAGGCGGTCGCGAAATGCTTGTAAACCTGAAAACCGTACTGTCGCTCGCCGAGGCGGGCGGGTACGCGATCCCGGCGTTCAACGTCTACAATATGGAGACCGTGATGGGCGCCGTCAAGGCGGCGGAAGAGTTGCGCGCACCGGTGATCCTGCAGGTCTACCCGCGCTTGATGAAGGAGGAGACGGGGTACTACCTGTCCCCGGTGATCCTCGCGGCGGCGAAGAAAGCGACGGTTCCGGTCTGCTTCCATCTCGATCACGGACCGTCGGAACTCGAGACCACCCGTTCGCTCCGCTACGGCGCGACCGGGATCATGCTCGACGGCTCGACGCTCCCGTTTGAAGAGAATATCGCCCTGACGCGCCGGGTGGTCGAGACCTGCGCGTATCTCGACGTACAGGTCGAGGGGGAACTCGGGCACGTCGGCACGACGAGCGATCAAGACCATGACGAGTTCACCACGCCCGAAGACGCGAAGACCTTTATCGAAAAGACCGGCGTCGCCTGCCTTGCCGTGGCGGTCGGGACGGCGCACGGACGGTATAAGAAACCCCCGAAACTCGATATCGCCCGCATCGAAGAGATCCGGCGCG
>CAMZBE010000012.1 GCA_947304475.1 uncultured Clostridia bacterium | reverse complement strand
TCGAGACGGCGGGCGATCTGCCCGGGCGCGTCCGCGCCTTCTGCCGCGCGACGGGGCAAACGGTCCCCGAAACGCGGGGCGAAGTGATGCGTTGCATCTACGAGTCGCTTGCAATGAAATACCGCTGCAATCTCCGCGCCCTCTCGGATCTGACCGGAAAGCCCTATCCCGCCCTGCATATCGTCGGCGGGGGGATCAAGGACACGCTGCTCTGCAAAATGAGTGCCGACGCGACCGGGGTTCCCGTGATCGCGGGGCCCGCCGAGGCGACCGTAATGGGCAACATCGCCGTACAGTTGATCTCGCTCGGGGAGATCGCGGACTGGAAAACGGCGCGGGGGATCATCAAAAGAACTGCCGACGCCAAGGTCTACCAACCGACCGACACGGCGGCGTGGGACGAGAACGACGCGCGCTTCCGGGCGATCCTCGGCAAAAGCGCGATCCGATAAAAACGAACAGGAGAAATCGTTATGAACCGTTATCAAGAAGCGAAAGAACTCTACGCCGGGATCGGCGTCGACGTCGACCGCGCGATCGAAACCCTGAAAAATATTCCGATCTCCCTGCACTGCTGGCAGGGCGACGACGTGCTCGGGTTCCTCTTCCGGGACGTCGCGCTTTCGGGCGGGATCCAGACCACCGGGAACTATCCCGGCAGGGCGACCACCCCGGCACAGTTGCGCGCCGACCTTGACGAGGCGCTCTCGCTGATCCCCGGCAAGATGCGGCTGAACCTGCACGCCATCTACGCCGACACCGACGAGAAGGTTGACCTTACCGACCTCGAACCCAGGCACTTCGCGTCCTGGGTGGACTGGGCGAAGGAGCGCGGCATGGGGCTGGACTTTAACCCGACCTGCTTCTCGCACCCGATGGCGGACACCGGCTTCACCATCTCGTCGTCCGATCCGACCGTGCGCGATTTCTGGATCGAACACTGCAAAAAGTCCCGGAAGATCAGCGAGTATTTCGGGCGTTCGCTCGGCACCAAGAGCGTGATGAACCTCTGGTTCCCCGACGGGTACAAGGATATTCCCTTCGACCGCGAGGCGCCGCGCCGCCGGATGGCGGAAGCGCTTGACAAAGTGATCGCGGAGAAACTCGATCCCGCCTGCCATCTCGACGCGCTCGAATCCAAGGTTTTCGGGATCGGGGCGGAATCCTACACCGTCGCGTCCCACGAGTTTTCGATGGGCTACGCCGTGTCGCGCGGCATCGCCTATACGCTCGACGCGGGACATTTCCACCCGACCGAGGTCATCTCGGATAAGATCTCGTCGGTTCTGCTCTTCACCAAGGAACTGCTCCTGCACGTCAGCCGCCCGGTCCGTTGGGACAGCGACCACGTCGTGATCTTTGACGACGAACTGAACGCCATCGCCGACGCGCTGACGCGGACGGGACTGGTCGCGCGCACCCACGTCGGGCTCGACTACTTCGACGCGTCGATCAACCGCGTCGCCGCCTGGGTAATCGGTACACGCAATATGCAGAAGGCGCTGCTCCGTTCGCTTCTGACGCCGTTCGATACGCTGAAGAACGCCGAACTGGCGGGCGACTACACCACTCGGCTCGCGCTCTCCGAGGAACTGAAATCTTATCCCTTTGCCGACGTATGGGATTACTTCTGCGAGATCTCAGGCGTGCCGGTCCGCGAAGGATGGCTGAACGAGGTCAAGAAATACGAGAAAGAGGTTTTGTCGAAGAGATGAAACGCTATCCTCTGAAACTGACCGGGATCCCGAAAGCCGCCATCTGGGGCGGTACGCGCTTAAAAAACGACTACGGTAAAAAAGCCGATTTCGACGCCGTCGCCGAGAGTTGGGAACTCTCGGTACGCGACGGGGCGACCAACCTGGTTGAAAACGGTGCGGGGGCGGGACGCCCGCTCTCGGACTGCCTTGCCGAAATGGGCTCCGGCGCGGTCTCACCCGGCTACGACGGAAAAACCTTCCCCCTGCTGATCAAACTGATCGACGCAGAGACTCCCCTCTCGGTGCAGGTTCACCCCGACGACGCCTACGCCAAGGCGCACGGCGTCGGGAACGGCAAAACCGAGATGTGGGTGGTGATCGACGCCGAGCCCGGCGCCCAACTCGTGATGGGGCTTGCCGACGGCGTCGGACGATCCGCCTTCTCGATCGCCGTCGCGGAAAAGAAATACGACGCGGTCGTGAAACGCGTCCCGGTGAAGCCCGGCGACGTCTTCTTCATCCCTTCGGGGATGCTCCACGCCATCGGCGGCGGGATCCTGATCGCCGAGGTACAGCAGAACTGCGACACGACCTACCGCGTCTGGGACTACGACCGCCGCGACAAGAACGGCAATCTCCGCCCGCTTCATATCAAAGAGGCGCTCGACGTGGTGCGTCCCTTCGCCGACGGCGAGTGCGACGCGATCCGATTCGAGGGCAAGTCCTCCCTTCTTCCGGGTGAAACGCTGGTCAACTGCCGCTATTTCGAGGTCTCGCGCCTGCAAATCTCCGCTCCGACCGCCCTTCCGGTCCCCGCCGACCGCTTCACGCATCTGCTCGTGCTGAGCGGCTCGGTCACGGTCTCGGGTTCGGGCGAAAAAGTCGAATGCCGCGCGGGCGACAGCGTCCTACTCCCCGCGGGGACGTCCTCGCCTGCGGTGAACGGAAACGGAACGCTTCTCCTTTCGTGCCCGAGGGGAGAATGACGTCGTTCTTTTCGCACAAACGACGCGTCCCGCAATACGCAAAAAACGAGCCGCCCTTCGGGGCGGCTCCGTCATAAAGAACGGGCGCGCCCGCAGGCGCGCCCGTTGTGTTTTACAATCCCATTTTCTTTAACGCCGCACTTGCAGCCTCGAATTTGGCGGCTGCCTTTCTCGTACCGCTTCCGGTGGCAACGCGCTTTCCGTTGACGACGCATCCGACGGTAAAGACCGGGGCGTGATCGGGACCGGTCTGCGCAAGTTCGGGATAGTCGAGCGTCCACTTCTTCGCCTCGCAGAGTTCCTTAAGGCGGGTGACGGCGTCCTTTCCGGGGAGCGCGACGGTCAGGCGGTCGGGATCGTCCAGCCGTTCGACCAGCGGCACGATCACCGAAAAGTCCATTCCGCAGTCCAGGGCGACGGCGCCGATTATGCTCTCGAACAGATCCTCTTTGGGGGACGGGGAGTTGTAATTCCCGCTCGAGCGGTCGCCGTCCGAAACGGTTAGAAGGACGGCAAACGGGGTTCCGTCCTCGGTTTTCAGTCCGTCGATGATCTGCGAAAGCGCGGTCTTGTCCGAGAGATTTTTCTTAATCTCGGTAAAAACCCCCTCGCCGAAGTCGGCTTCGTACCCACGTCCGGTCACTTTACCGTGACGGCGGAAGAGAATGGTCAGAAGCGCGGCGGAGAGCACCGCGTCGCCGAGCGTCTCGGGGACCTCGTTGCATTCGACGGGGGCGGGACGCTTGTTTTTCGCCTCGAATTCCTCGGTGTAGGAACGGCGGGTGAACGCCTGCCGAAGCAGGGTGCGGTCGCGGAAGGTATAGCCGATCGCCCGTTCGATCGCGGCGAGTTCCCCGTCGCTCGGAGCAAGAACAGCAAGTTTGTTCTTCATTTCCCGTTCTCCCCCCGTCCGGCTTTCTTCGGTGTGCCGAACCGATGCAGATGCGGGCGGATCAGTCCGATCACCGTGCTGCTGAACACGATCCCGGCGGCGATGCCGAGACCGACGCGCAGAGCCACGCCGCCCTGCTCGCGGAAACGCGCCGAGTCGTCCGCGATCAAACCGTACATCATGGAGTAGAGCGCGCCGCCGGGGACCAGCGGGATCACGGCAAGCGCCGAGAACGTGACGGCGGGCGTGCGGTACCAGACCGCGAGGGCAAAGGCGGCGACGCCGGCAAAGAAGGCGGCGGCGAGGTTCGAGAGGAAGAGGTCGGGCGTGAGCAGATCGACGAGATAGAAGACCGCGTAAGTTAGACCGCCGAGCAAGGTTGCCGGGGCGAGGTGTTTGGGTTGAACGCCGAAAATGACGGCAAAGCCGAGCGTGCCGACCATGACCGCGGCAAACAGGATCAAAAAGTCGATCATAGCACCGCACCTCCCGTTACCGCCGTCGCGACGAACAGACCGAAGGCGATCGACGCGGCGAGCAGGATGCTCCGGACGATACCGAGCGTACCCGACAGGGTGTCGCCGCCAAGCAGGTCGCGCATCGCGTTGCCGAACGAAACGCCCGGAACCAACAGCATGATCGCGCCGATGATGATTTTGCCGGCGTCCTGCCCCGCGCCGATCATGACCAGCGCACGCGAAAGAACCCCGATCGCGAACGACCGCAGCACCATTTCAAGGAAGACGTTGCCGTTCTTCGGGATCAGAAGCCCGAGCAGCGTGACGAGAAACCCGACCAGCCCCGCGCAGAGCGCGTCGCGGATCCCCGCACCGAACAGAAACGAAAGACCGCCCGCCCCGAGCGCCGACGCGATCGGGAGCATCCACACGGGATAGGGCGTGATGCCCTTCGCCCGCGCGATCTCTTCCTGCGCCTCTTCAAGCGTCATTTTGCCGAGGCAAAGGGAGCGGGAGATCTGGTTGATCCGGTCGAGCCGGGCAAATCGGTTGTCAGACTCGTAAATGCGGCGCACCTGCGAGGAGTAGGCGCCGTCCTTCATGCGCACCGACGCGATGATCTGTGAATGGATCGCGAAAACCTCGGTGTGCTCCGCGCCGAACGCGGCGCAGATCCGTTGGATCGTCTCTTCGACGCGGTGGATCTCGCCGCCCGAACGCAGCGTCAGCGCCGCAACGTCAAGCGCCGTTCGGAGCAGAAAGTCCGCTTCGCTCTCACCTTCAAAACGGTGGACGTTATGCTCGTTTTCCATTTCCCGCCCGTCCTTTCTTTTTTCTTCATTGATTATATACCCTTTTTCGGGGAAAGTCAACAAGGAATATTAAGGAGCACGTCCGCTTTCTTGAAAGAAAGCGGAGCAAAGAACTTCATTATGGGAATGAAGTCAGCGCAACTCGTACCTTACCACGCGGTCCTATGGTCCATACTGCATTTATCAACCGGCTCTCCAAAAAGGCGGTCGTCTTGCCTTCCCCTTTTAGGAAGAATTGGAACGGACACGACAAAAGAAAACACCCCGCGGCGGCGGGGCGGTCATTTCTTCTCGAAAAAAAGCGGTTCGGTTGCGGATCGTCGGTCTCGCAGAGCAGATAATCAATGCTCGTCCCGTAATAGCGGGCAAGTTTGATGAGAACGGCGGTCGGTATATCGTTCTTACCCGTCTCATATTTGGAGTAACCGGTCTGCGACATTCCGAGCATCTTGGCGACCTGCGTCTGGTTCAGGTCGTGGTCTTCCCGCAAATCCCGGATCCGCGGATACATATCGGCGTCCCCCTTTTCATCATATCTTTCTTTTATAGATTAATCTGTTTCAGATTATTGACATTTAACCTGAATTAGGTTATACTTTGTTTATTAATGGTAAAAAGGAGCAAAGCGAATGGGATCAACTATTAAAAGCACTTCGGACACGAAAAACCTTGTTCTCAGCGTGTTGATTATTGTAGGACTCGTGCTGACTGTTGCCGGTATGTTCGGAAGTTTTCTGAAGACGGAAACCACCGCCCTCGGCTTGACAGTCGTTGCTTACTCCACCCTTGCCGATATTGACTACGCAAACAAGACTCTGGATGAATATGACGTATCGTTCGAGGGCTTTGCCGCCACCAATTTTTTCGCTTGGGCGACCTTCATCCTCGCGATTGTCGTAACCGTCCTCTTCATCGTCGTGAAGGTACGCGGGATCAAGGAACTCAATATGTTCGTGGCTTTAGTCGGCTGCCTGACCGTCGTTGCCGCGATCCTCGTTTTCACCTTCGCGATCGGGATGGCGAGAAGGTACAGCAGCGGAGTAACGAATTATTTCGTGAAATGCACGATCTCAGCCGGTCCCATCTTGATGCTGATCGGCGGGATTCTTGCCGGTAGCAGTGCGATACATCTTGGAATGACACACCGAAAAACGCTGCTCGTAGCGCCAACACGCGTTGATAAAACGGACGTAACGCTACAAAAAATGAAGGAACTGGTCGACGCGGGTATACTGCCGGAAAAACAGTACGAAGAAAAGGTGCAGGAATTTGCCAGACAAAAAGAGCGAACACAATCCGACGATGACATTGACGCAAACATCAAAAAACTGAAAGACCTGTTCGACGCGGGTTTCCTGTCGGAAGAAGACTACGAGAAGAAGAGAAACGAACTTGAAGGCAAAAAAAGGAAGAACCGCGCGTCTATCATTCGCGACGAAAACATCGTAAAACTGAAAGAATTGTGTGAAGCAGGCATACTCTCGACGGAAGACTACGAGAAAAAGAAAAAAGAGGTTGAAGAAAAGAATCGTCAGCAAAACATTGATTATATGACACTCGATGAGATGATCGACTATCTTAAGGAACAAAAAAGTTTGGTCGACGAAGGCAGTCTTTCAAAAGACGTTTTTGAAAAAATGAGAATTGATCTCAAACCACTCAAGAAATTGAGAGGAATGGTCGATTCTGGAATTATCACGCAAGAAGAATACGAAGCAAAGAAAAAAGAAATCACGGAGATTTACGAAGATTAATCTCCTGCCGACGCCGTTTCTTTTAATAATATAAACAATGACAGTTGTGCATATAAAAAAAAGGCGATTACAGTTATACGCAAATGCCGTATTGTGAATCGCACTGTTTGTTTACCGTTCCTTTCAGTTTGATAGAAAGGGACAGGAAAAAACGTCGGCGCCCCGGAAGGGGCGCCGCGGTTATATTCGGTTTGTGTCGCGTGGCGTCGGATCAGTTATGCAGCGTTTCGATCTTCGGAGTGGTAAGCGCCATGCCGGCGGTGCCGCCGCCGAGGAACAGACCGCCGAGCGGAAGGAAGATCGCGCCGTACCCGAACACGAAGGAGGCGCCCGGTCTTCCCTTGAAGTTCGACAGAACGACGAACGAAAAGATAAAGACCATGATCGCGGCAAGGATCGTCAATCCGCCGATCACGAGATAGATCAGTTCCGGATTGTCGATGAAGAGAACGCACAGCAGAATGAACCAGACGACGGTCACGATGGCGAAAATGAACGCCGCTTTCGCGAAGAATTTGAGCGGACCGAGCCCCTTCAGGGTAGAGCCGTCCTCCTTCTTCATCGCTTCGTTCGTCGTTCCGAGTTCGGTGAGCGACAGACCGGAGTCAAGGGGGGCTCCGGCTTGCTTAACGATCGAGCCGTAGAAACCCAGGACGGTCAAAATCAAACCCAGGACGATCAGCACGGCAAAAAGCCGGGACAGTTTTTTGGACGTTTCCGAGACGGAAGAAATTGCCATAACGTTCTCCTTTCGGCAGAGTAAAACTCCGCGCACGAGAATAGTATAACATATCTTTCCGTAAAATGCAATAAAAAAAACAAAAATCGGCGCCCCGTTCGGGACGCCGATTTTGAAACGTGGTCAAAACGCGTTCTTTCGCGTCTTTTTCGGCTTTCAGAACTTCGCCGAAACGGCAGCGGCGCCGCCGGCAAGCAGCCCGCCCGCGAGCATCAGGATCGGACCGGCAGAGATCGTGTACTTAAGAGAAGCAATCCCGGCATCGGAACTGTTCTTGCTTGCCATCACGATCGCGAAGATGAAGACGAGGATCGCGGCAACGACGGTCAGAGCGCCGGCGAGAGCGACGATCATATTGAGTTCCTTGATCCCGAGGAATTTCGCAACCGCAAAAAGGACGGTCACGACGATCGCGAGAATAAAGGTCACCCACGCGAAGATGTTGGTCACGGTGAAGCCCTCGAAGTCCTTATCCAGATCAGACAGTTTCACGGTGGACGAGCCGCCGAAGCCGACGATCTGACCGTCCGCCTTCAGGAAATTCCCGACGAAGCCGACGATGGTGAGGACGAGACCGACGATGATGATAGCGCACAGGATCAGAGTTTTGAGGTTAAACGTGGTTTTTTTGGACATAATGCTCTCCTTTCGACGGAGTTTTTCTCCGCTTATTGTATATACAGTATAGCACGGATCGTCAAGGAAAGCAAGAGAAAAGGCAGAAAAAAAGAAAAAACCGTCCGGGATCAGAGATCGCGGCGGACGGTGAAGAACGCAAGCGAGCCGGTGACCGTCCCGCCCGCAAGCGTACAGTAGGGCGCCACCGAGAGCAGGACGCGGGAACTTTCGGTCTCGGCTGAGACCGAGAACAGAACGGCGAATAGGAACGCGATGATCGACGAAAGAACGAGCAGCGCGCCCGCGCCTGCGATAAACCAGGACGTGCCCTTCGACCGGTCGAAACGGGAATACAGAAGCAGAAGGGAAACCGCGACCGACGCGATCGCGATCACCCACGCGAACCCGCGCGCTGCCCCGAAGTAGGCGTACCCTTTCTCCCCGAGTTCGCGGAGCGCGTCGTGCTGAGTTCCCCACTCGGAGAGCGTGCGCGACGTCCGTTCGATCTCTCCGAGCAGGTCTTTCGACAGCAGATCGGCGTAGCGCAGGACAAGTCCGAGCACCGCCGCGACGGCTCCGAGGAGCGCGGCGATCAGCGGCAAGAACGGGAGAAAACCGCTTCTGTTTTTCTTGTTCGGCATGGCGTTTCCCGGGCTTGCCCGGCTCCTTTCAAAAGGTGGGGGCGGTTGCAATTTTCCCTGAAATTACAGATCAAATTTGATCGTGAACGGATAGTGATCCGAAAGAAAGATCCCCTGCTCTTCGTCTTTCCAGACGTCAAGGTCGCGGGCGGACTTGGCGCTTTCGGGATCAAGGTAGATGAAGTCGATCTTGCGCGGCTCGTCTTTGCTGCCCGGCACCAGCCGTCCCCACCAGTGGAAGGTGGGACCGCTGTTCTTCGTGACCTCGACCAGCGGGAAGACCGTGTTTTCGTCCACCCATTTCATGGTCGCCGAGGTCTCGCGGGCGTTGAAGTCGCCGAGGACCAGCGTCGCGTCGCAGGTCAGTTCGGTTTGTTTTTTAGTGAGATACTCCATGACCAGTTTGATGCCGAGGATGCGGGCGTCGTTCGAGACGTGATCAAGATGGATGCCGGCGACGCGGAGCAGTTTTCCCTCTTTGGTCATGAAAACGGCGACCGGGCAGATCCGCGGGCAGGAACTCTGTCCGGGATAACGCGTCGCGGGAACGTTCGGCGTCGGACTGAGCCAGAAACTCTCGAATGAGATCAGGGTGAACAGTCCGTGTCTGACCGCGATGGTGACGCCCTCTCCGCGCCGGTCGGCGTTTCTGCCGTAGCCGTAAAGATCGTAACCGTCCAGATGATTGTTGAAGAACTCGCGGATCGGATCGATCACTTCCTGAAAGCAGATCAGGTCGGGCGACTCCCGACGGATCTTCTCGAGAATCATGCCCGAGCGGAAGAGAAACGAGTTGACGCCGTCCTCTCCGACGTAGACGCTTCTGACGTTAAAGGTGCAAACTTTGAGTTCCATTTTCATTCTCCGTCCTTCGGGATCAGTTTCCCGATCGTTTTCTCAAATAACAAACCGTAGGGGTGTTCGGCAAGATAGGGGTAGGTGACCTGCACCGTTTCGCGCACGTAGTCGGCGGCAAGACGCGCCGCGGTTTCGAGCGGTTTACCCGACAGGATATAACCGACCATCACCGAGGTAAAGACGTCGCCCGTGCCGTGGATCGGGGCGTCGATCCGCTCGTGGAAATACGAGAAGATCTCTCCCCGCCCGGCGTCGTAACCCACGATGCCGTACTCGTCGCCGCACCTGACGCTGGTCAGCACCACGCTCCGGCAGCCCGCCTTGACAAGCCGCTCGATCAATCCGTCGATGAACGCGCGGTCATAGCCGCTTGCGGGGTACTCCTCACCGAGCATGAAGCACGCCTCTGTGACGTTCGGGGTGGCGACCGCCGACTTTTTGCACAGTCCCATCATATCGGCGGCGTGGTCGGAATCAAAGCCCCAGTAGAACTTTCCGTTGTCCGCCATCGCGGGATCGACGACCAGAAGCGTCCCCTCGTCCGCCACTCGGTCGATCAGTTCCGAGACCAGGGCGACCTGCCTTCCCTTGCAGAGATAACCGGTGTAAATGCAGTCGAAACCGATCCCGGTCTTTTTCCAATGTTCGGAGATCGGTTGGATGTCGTCGGTAAGATCACGCACCGTATAACCCGTAAACCCCCCCGTGTGGGTGGATAAAACGGCGGTGGGAAGGATCACCGTCTCGTGCCCCATCGCCGAAAGGATCGGCAGGGCGACGGTCGTCGAACACTTCCCGAAACAGGAAATGTCCTCGACGGTCAAAACGCGTTTTTGGATCGGGGTATGGTACATTGGTTCCGCCTCTTTCCGTCCGCTCCGGCGGACGCTTTAAAACTTCGGACAGTATTATAGCACACCGCTTTCGTTTTTTCCACCATTTCCCGAAAAAAAGAGCAAAAAAGCGAAAGTCGGCAAAAAAGAACAAAAAATACTCTCGCAGGTGCGCGCGCGGATTGACAAAAGCGTTTTTTTCTTCTATAATAGAATAGATATAATATTTCAAGGAGAGGAACGCCGTGACGCTCGACGCATACCGTGCCTGCCGGCTCTGCCCCCGCGCCTGCGGCGTCGACCGCACTGCGGGGAAAACCGGCGTCTGCCACGTCGGGGCGGAACTTCGCGTCGCGCGCGCCGCGCTCCACCTTTGGGAGGAGCCCTGTCTCGTCGGGGAGCACGGATCGGGCACCGTTTTCTTTTCGGGCTGCGGGCTTGGCTGCGTCTACTGTCAGAACCGGGCGATCTCGCGCGGTGAGGCGGGGGCGGAGATCACGGTCGGACGGCTCTCCGAGATCTTCCTTGAACTGCAATCTTCGGGTGCGGCGAATATTAACCTTGTGACCGGGACGCACTATCTCCCCTCGATCCTGTCCGCCCTCGACCTCTCGCGGGCGAACGGACTTGCGCTCCCCGTGGTCTGGAACTCCGGCGGCTACGAGACCAAAGAAACCCTCGACGCCCTGAAGGGCTACGCCGATATCTTTCTTCCCGATTTCAAGTACGCGACCGACGAAACGGCGACCGCGTACTCGCACGCGCCGGATTATCCGACCGTGGCGCTTGAAGCGATCAAAAAGATGCTTACTATTTCGGGCGAACCGGTCTTTGCCCCCGACGGACGCCTGCTCCGCGGGACGGTCGTGCGCCTGCTCCTTCTGCCGGGGCATCTGCTCGAAGCCAAGACGGCGCTTTCGCGCGTGTACCGCGCGTGCGGAAATTCCGTGATCTACAGTCTGATGCGGCAGTACACCCCGCAGCCGGGGCTTCCCTCTCCGCTCGACCGCCGCGTCACCGACCGGGAATACGCGTCCTTCGTCGATCACGCCGTCTCGCTCGGCGTCGAGCGCGGCTACACCCAGGAACGCGCCTCCGCCGCCGAGAGTTTTATCCCCGCCTTTGACCTGACGGGCGTTCTGAAGAAATGACAAAACCGTGAGGAATACCGAATGTTGAAACGCATACTCTCCGCTTTGCTTTTGACGGTGCTGATACTCGCGACGGTCTCCTGCTCGTTCGGGAAGACCGGGACGGGGACGACCGGAGCGACCGCGACGATCTCTGCGCCGGCCGATCCGCTCGACGTCGGGGACGTGTTCGCCCGGCTCTCGGGAAAGAACGTCACGGTCGGGCGCTCCGATCTGGTCTTTGACCTGACGCGGGACGAGGTCGAACGGTTGCTTTCGGATTTTGACCAACTTGACGGGCTGC
>CAMZBE010000011.1 GCA_947304475.1 uncultured Clostridia bacterium | reverse complement strand
AAACGCGTCCGTCAAAAAGAATCTGCTGCCTGCGGTTTTGATCGTCGCGGCGGCTCTCGTGCTTGCACTCGTCCTCTTCTTCGCGTTCCGCAGTTCCGCCGATGCGCCGAAGAAAGAGATCGACGATTACGGCTGGCAATCGATCTCCGGCGATACCCCGGAGTCAGACAGCACCGCGCTCCGTTTTCTGTTTTCGATCGGCTCACTTGAGTATGAACGGGTCGGCTTCGTCCTCTCGAAAACCAATACCAATCCGAAGATAGGCGGCGACGGCTGCTCGATCAAGGAAGCGTCGAACGTCTATTCCTCCGTTTGGGCGAATGGAAACCTGATCCAAGCCGGCGCCGGGCGCTGGTGGGTCGCGCTCAAGGTGACCGGTATCGACAAACTCAACTTCGACACCACGATCTACGTCAAGCCCTTCGTTGAAGACGGCGAGGGGATCCGCTACGGCGAAACGCACGCCCTCTCTGCGACCGGCGCCTTTACGATCCCGTCGCTGATGTCGCAGATCGCGTCGTTCGGCGGCTCGGATTTCGGCACCGGCAGCATCCGCGCCGATCTCGGCGGCTCCTACGCGGCGCCGCTGCATTCTCCCACGACGGGGCAGCATCCGCGCGTCCTCTTTACCTCGGATAGTATCGAGGGGATGAACGACGCTTTGGCGGGCGCGAAGAGTGACGCCCGGAGCGGCTATACCTCTGCGCTCGCGTCGCCTCCCGACGGGGTGATCGCGAACGACGAGTATGACGGTGACGACACGGCGATCCTGAGGGATATTCAGACGCTGGCGCTCGATTACCGGATGACCGGTAACCCGCTCTCGGGCTTCCGGGCGATCTACGCGATCAAAAACGTCCTCAAAACCCTGACCGACAGTTGGACGGGTAACGACGACGTCGCCCACCGCTATTACGGGTACGCCATGTATATCACGGCGTGCGTCTACGACTGGTGCTACGAACTTCTGACGCCGACCGACAAGGAACAGATCGTCCTCGGCGTGCAGGAGAAGATCTGCAAGGTCGGAATGACGGTCGATTACGCCGTCGGTTTTCCGCCGACCTCCGCCGACGCCGTTTCGGGGCACGGCACGTCGTTCGGGATTCTGCGCGACTACCTCGCGTTCGCCATCGCGATCTACGACGAGTATCCCGGCTGGTGGGATATGATCGCCGGACGGTTCTACGAGGAATACGTTCCGGTACGCAATACGATCTATGAAGCCGGAATGATCCCGCAGGGCGTTTCGCTCTACGTACGGAGCAAATATTTCCCCGAACTCTTCTCGGCTTGGCTCGTCAAGGCGGCGACCGGCGTCTTCCCCTACGCGAGCGAAGCGAATATGAAGCAGATCGCCCGCACGATTTTCTCCTACGAACTGCGCGTCAACAACGGCGCGCTTTACGGCTTCGCTTCGGGCGACGACAAAACTCCCTACGGCGTTTTCCTCGATTACGGACATATCGCCCTGGTCTCGTCGTATCTGTTCAACGATTCGACGATGCGCGCGCAACTGGAACACAACTACCAGAGCGGCGGCAGCCCGACGAATCTGCCGTACGGTTCCAGTTACCGCAACTTCTCCGGCGATATCACCGAGACCGCGTCGATCGCCGAATACCTGATCTGCTCCTCCTCCGGACTTGAGAAGGCGGCGGACCGTCACGAGGGGATGGACCTGATCCTCTATAACGGCGGCTGGCTCGGGCAGATCATCGCCCGGAACACCTGGGCAAGAAGTCAGGCGGCGGTGTTGATGAAGATCGGACAGCGCACCGTGGCGAACCACGACCACTACGACGCCGGCTCGTTCCAGATCTTCTACAAGGCAATGCTGGCGGGCGATTCCGGCGTCTACGACGGTTACGGAAACGCGCACCATCAGTATTATCACCAGGCGACGATCGCGCACAACAGTCTTCTGATCTACAATACGTCGCTTTCCTCGACTTACAGCGGCTATTACAGCGGCGGACAGCAGCGGCTGAACGACGCGGCTCTTTCCACCTGGCAGAGCAGCACCTACAAGACGGGCGACGTGACCGGCGTCTCCTACGGCTACGCCGATCAGGCGAAGACGACGCCTACATACGCCTATCTTGCCGGTAATATCGCCGCGGCGTACCCCTCCTCAACGGTATCGGAGGTCACGCGTCGGATGTTGGTCGTCTACGACACCGACAACGCCGACGTCCCGATGTATTTCTTCGTCTTCGACAATATCACCTCTGACTCGGGCAGTTACAAAAAGACCTTCCTGCTGCATACGAGAACCGAACCCTACGTCCCGGACGGCTATACCGCAAGCGATAAGATCAGGCAGGTCGATAACGGGGGCGCGACGCTGCGGATCCAGAACGTGATCGGCAACAACGTCACGTTCACGAAGCGCGGCGGCGACAATCAGAACTATCTGATCGACCGCTACAACGACGGTCAATACGTACAACTCAACTCCACCAACAGCAAAGACGACAACTATTGGGGACGCCTTGAAATCAGCCCCGCGACCGGCAACACGACCGATCAACTGCTGCACGCGATGTACGTCTTCGACACGGCGGACGCGGTCGATCTCGTCGCGACGGCGATCGATACCTCCGTTGTGAAGGGCGCCGCGATCGGCAATACCGTCGCGGTCTTCGTGACCGACGCGACGCGGCGAGACACCGAGTTTACCTTTACCGCCTCCGGCTCCGGGACCAGGAAATACTACGTTTCGGGTGTCGAGGCGGGTGACTGGACCGTCTTGGTCGGCGGTTTGGCGGTCAGCGCCGCAACGGCGACGGAGGACGGCGGCTTCCTTACCTTCGCCGCCCCCGCGGGCGTGGAAATCACGCTCCGTCCCGGTGCGCCGAAAATATCGGTCGACGACGGTCTTCCCGATAACGGATGGGACGAGTTCGGCTTCTCGAACCTCGTTCCGTAACCGACGAAACCCACCCCGCCCCGGTTCCGGGGCGGGGTTTCACGAAAACCACCCTATAAGGAGAAACGACGTATGAAACATACCACGGTCGCGATCGAAAGCGATCCGGTCCTCTCGCCGTACGGGATCGGCGCGCCGCGGGAGTATCCCGACGACGGCACGATCGGGATCCCCTTCTGCGTGACCGTCTTTTACGACCGGTCGCGGGGGACTTCGGTTCCGGGGTTCGCCACGCGCGGAGCAACGCCCCTTATGATCTACGTCGTCAACACGAACACTGCGCGGATCGGGACGAAGAGCGACGCGGCGATCGTAAAATCGATGCTCGACAGGGGATATATCGTACTCGTTCTCGATTATAAGAACAACGAAAAAGCCGTCTCTCCGGCACTCGAAAACTCGGTGCAGAGGATGATCGAGGGGATCAAAAACGGGGAGTATTTCCCGGACGACGCGATCCTGCGGAAAGGGACCTATTCCGATACGCTGGTCGTTCCCTCGGGGTGCGACGTTCTTCTGAACGCGGTCTACTTTGAACTCGACAAACACGGCACGGACGGAACGCTTGAGAAGATCGTGAACGTCTGGAACAACGATTTCCGGAAGTTCAAAAAGGATATGGCGGTCCGGTGGGTGCGTAAGGACGGAAGCCGCAAACCCGTCCGGGACGGGATCGACGGAAGCCGCCCCGTCTGGTACGCCGACGCAGAACTGACGGTCGAGGACGCCGGGAACGGACAATACACCAGGATCGGGTACACGAAAGCGGAGGAGATCACCGATTGCGTAAGAGAGGACGGCACGCCGATCGATCTCAAACTCCGGTACGACCTAATCTATCCGACAAGGGCGGAAAAGGACGTTCCGGTCGTGCTGCATTTCAGTTCGACGCAGTATCTGCCGGAGGCGGTACAGAGGACGGTCCGTCCCCAGTTCACGGGATTCCTCTTCTCCGGCTACGCCTGCGCGGTTTTTGACTACGCGTATATCCCCATGTGCCGCAACGATCACTACGGTTATTTCGACGGCAGCAGCGGCGACGAGCGGAGCGTGACCGGGTATAACCCGATCTTTTCGACCTACGTTTTCAACGCTGCGCAGGTCTCGACCGCAGCCGTGCGGTTTGTGCGGTATCTCTCGCTGTCCGATCACCCGGTCTACCGTTTCGACGTTGACCGGATCGGCGTTTTCGGCGTGTCGAAAACCTCGTTCGTCACGCATCTCGGCGCGCCGTATCTCAGAGAGAACCTGCTTTCGGCGTCGAAGGGGCAAAGCGAAGAGGAACTCGCCGAGGCGATCGAGGGGAAACTCGGCGCCTTTTACCAGTGGATGTATCTGCCGGGGCATCACGGCGAGACGCGCCGCGCCGCCGGCAAAACGAAAACGTACACAAAGGACGGCTTTACCGTCGCGGGCGGCGAAGTGCAGCCGTGGACGACGTGGAAGGGGAAAGAAGTTCCCTCCGGCGCGACGGTCGTGTATTCCTCCTGCGGCGCGACGCTCGACTATATCGGAGAGGGCTATGCGCCGGTCTTTACGACGGTCAATCTGCGCGACGGGTACCGCTCGGGATACCTCCAGCAGAATACGCTGGTCAATCTTCTGCGCGTGCATAACGTGCCTTCGTTCTGGGCGGAAACCGACCTTGACCATACCCGGCTGGCGATCGGGACCGACCTTCATCACGGCGTCGACCTCTACCGCGCGCTCTTCGGTTTCTTCGGCTATTACCTTATGGAGGCGCCGCCCGCCGTCCTTTGGACCGAGCCGGCAAACGATTGCGGCGCGGTCGATCCGGCGCGCCCGGTCACGGTGAAATTTATCGGGGAGATCCCCGCTTGCGAGATCGAAAAGATTTCCCTCAAAGGAACCGAAGGCAAACCCGTTCCGGGACGCTGGGTTGCCTCCTACGGCAACACCGAATGGACCTTTCTGCACGTGCCGTTTGCGGCGGGAGAGCGGATCACCCTGACGGTGCCCGCCGCACTTTCGGGATCCAACGGCAAGCCGCTCGGACGGGAAACCGTCGCCGCCTTTGAGGTCGGTTGCGCGGCGCCTGCCCGTCCCGCCGTTTTCAGCGGCGCGGGAACGGTTTACGAAGAGCGCTTTGAAAAGGGGTTCGGCGACTTTGAAAAGGATCCCCGGGCGACCTACGAAACCGCGTCGGTCGACGGCGTTTTAGCGGGGAAGATCACCCTGCGCCCGAACGACGGGGAGTTCGGAGGCGATCACGTCTTCTACGAGCCGCGCGTGGTTCTGAAGAATGAGAAGTGCGTTTTCGGCGGCAAGCCCTTGTCCGAAAAGGACCTCGGAAGGACGCTGCGCGTAACCGTCCGCCTGTTCGACACGGTTTCGCGACAGATGCGCCTGTACTTAAAATGTCTGACCGACTTCGACGACGAAACGCGCGATACCGGTCTCTACCGGCACCGGACGGCAAAATTCCGTACCGACGAGGACTATACCAAACGGCTCCGCGACTATCGCCGCGCCGTCAGGAATCTGCAAACCAAGCCGAACGAGTGGTGCGAGTTCACCCTCGACTATACCGTCTACGAACCCGCGTTCGGAAAGCGGGGCGAATACGCGCAGACCGTCTATCTGCTCGCAAACCCCGACGGGGACCGGGAGAGCCCGTTCTATATCGGTCTTTTCAAGGTCGAGGAGATCCGGGCGATCTCCACGACCGACGCGGACGCGCCGGTTTACGGTGAACCCGACGGTCTGTGACGGAAAACCGGAACCTTCCCAACGAACCAGCCGCGCGGAAAACCGCGCGGCTGGTTTTTTACCGTTCGCAGGTGGGTGGCAAAATGAAACGTACGGCGACGGGTTTCCCGTCGCCGTACGCGTTGTCAAGGGTGCCCGCGAACGCCTTCCGGTGAGCGGGAGAGCAGGGGGGCGGTTGCGATTTTTCAAACCGCAGCGGTCAGGTTGCCGTGCCGATCTTCCACGAGACGGCTTCGCGGCGTCCTTCGACGAAGCGGCGGTAGATGCCGTCTTCCTTCATCAGTTCGTCGTGGGTGCCCGCCTGCGCGATCCTGCCGTTGTCGATCACGAAGATCTTGTCGGCGTGGCGCACCGTCTTGAGACGGTGGGCGATCATGACGATCGTCTTTTCCTTAGTGAGCGCCTCGATCGCTGACGTCAGTTCGGCTTCGTTTTCGGGATCGACGTTTGCGGTCGCCTCGTCGAGAATGATGATCGGGGCGTCCTTCATGATCGCGCGGGCGATCGAAATGCGCTGCTTTTCCCCGCCCGAGAGACTGGCGCCGCCCTCGCCGATCACGGTGTCGTATCCGTTCGGCAACGAAGTGATGAAGTCGTGACATTTCGCCTTCTTCGCCGCCTCGATCACGCGTTCCATCGGAGCGTCCGGATCTCCGAAACGGATGTTGTTGGCGATGGTATCTTCAAACAGATAGACGTTCTGGAACACGAAACTGAAATTGCGCATCAGACTGTCGAAACCGTATTCCTTGACGTTCTTTCCGCCGAGCAGGACTTCGCCCTCCTGCACGTCCCAGAAGCGCGCCATCAGGTGGCAGAGCGTCGTTTTGCCGCCGCCCGACGGACCGAGGATCACGACGAATTTGCCCTCGTCAAGCGAGAAACTCACGTGGTCGAGCGCACGCAGAACGTGATCCCCGCTCGTGTAGATCTTGGAGACGTCCTCAAACCGTACGATTTTCATATCTGTACCTCCGCGGCAAGCGCCGCAAATTTGTTGCGGAAATGGTTATCCGAGCGCCACGTCCAGCGCCATCATCAGAACGAAGCCGACCGCAAATGCAACCACGCCGACGTTAGAATGTTCGCCTTGCGACGTCTCGGGAATCAGTTCTTCCACGACGACGTAGATCATCGCTCCGGCGGCAAACGAGAGCAGATAGGGCATCGCCGGAACGAACAGCCCGGAGAACAGGACCGTCAGGCACGCGCCGATCGGTTCGACCGCGCCCGAAAGCACCCCGGACAAGAACGCTCCCCACCGGTTTTTTCCCTCCGCACGGAGCGGCATCGACACGATCGCCCCTTCCGGAAAGTTCTGGATCGCGATCCCGATCGAGAGCGCCAGCGCACCGCCGGCCGAAATTTCGGTCGCCTCCGAGAGCAGTCCTGCAAGTACGACGCCCACCGCCATCCCTTCGGGGATATTGTGGAGCGTCACGGCGAGCGCCATCATCGTCGTTTTTTTCGCCCGGCAATGCGGTCCCTCGGCTTTCTCTGCGTTCGCGTGCAGGTGCGGGATCGCCCGATCAAGCAGAAGCAGGAACAGGATCCCAAGGGCAAAGCCGACGGCGGCGGGCAGAAACGACCATTTACCGAGATCCGCGCTTTGCTCGAGCGCGGGGATCAGAAGACTGAATAACGACGCGGCGACCATCACGCCCGCGGCGAACCCCGTCAGGGCGCGCTGTACCTGGCGGTGCAGTTCCCGCCGCATGAAGAGTACGCACGCCGCACCGAGCGCCGTGCCGAGAAAAGGGATCGCGATTCCGCCCGTAACGACGCCGACCATACCCGGTTACCCCCTTCGGTTAGCAATGGCTAACCCGCTCCGTAAAAAGAAAACGGCTCGTTAGTTCGTTGCTTTTTTTGGAGGTGTTGCGGAGCAAGTTAGCCACCGCTAACTATAATAGCACCGCACCGTCGATTTGTCAATAGGGAAAGTGAAAAAAGTTGATCCGAGGCGTTTGCCGGACTTGCGAGGAACGAATCGCCCGTCTGCTCCGCCGGGACGGTTCGTCCGCAGGCGGGCGGCATGAGCCGGCACACAAGGCAATATAAAGCAAGTATTTGGACAATTCCGTGTCTTGAACAGGCAGGACGAAAAATGATATAATAAAATCGAAAAGGACTGCGGGCGCGCGGGCGCCGCGACGAAATAAGGAAGGGGACCGATCCGTGAAAAGAGTGTTTGCCGTACTGCTTCTGCTGGCGACTGCCTTTCAACTGGTTGCCTGCGCGGGGGACGTCGTGACCGGGGAACCGACCGGCGTTCAAGCGTCAACGACCGCCGCGCCGAACGTATCTTCGGGCACGGAGACCGTCGGGCAGGGACCTGCCGTGACGGTGTACGGAAACGGCGTATCGCCCGTGATCATCGCGTCGACCGCGATCCCCTCGGCGGCTGTCGACGACGTTATGAATATCCGCGGGACGCTGCGGACGCGGCTCGGGAAGACGCCGACCTACGCCACCGACGAACGCGCAAAAGCAGAGCGCGAGTTCGTGTTCGGGGAGACTAACCGCGCGATCACCGAGCGGGCGAAGGAGTATCTGCCGGCGCCGGGCGCCGACGACGCGGCGTTCGTGATCTATTTCGGCGAGGACGGCGCCGCCGTCGTCTGGAACCACGAGTACGGCGCGATGGTGGGCGTCAAATACTTTGCGGAGAACTATCTGAATGCCGCCGCCTTGACCGTTTCGTCGGGTACGCGGTACGTCGGTCACGTTTCGATATCTGCATACGGGGAGGAACTACGCATGGCTGAAGAAGAACGGCAAAGAAAAGAAGAGGAGGCACGGCAGGAGAAGGCGGCGCGCGAATGGGCGACGCGGTTCGACGTGATCTCCGACGCCGAGACGCGCGCGGCGGTCAAGGACTTTTACGAGGAATTCTACGATCCCGAGGCGCTGATTCGTTGGTGGGCGGGATTGTACGATCCCGATCTCGGCGGCTTCTACTACGCCAATTCGGCGCGCGATACCAAGGGGTACCTGCCCGATATGGAGAGTACCTACCAGATCGTGCAGCGCCTGCGCGTTCTGGATCCGAACACGGATCTCGCCCATTTCCTCGGTCCCGAGATCACGGCGAAGATGATCGAGTTCTATCAATCGAAGCAGGATCCCGACGACGGCTATTTCTACCACCCGCAGTGGTCGAAGGCGGTGTCGCGCCGGAACGTGATGCGCTACACCCGCGACCAGGACTGGGCGATCACGGTTCTGAAATGGCTGCACTCCGCGCCACTCTATCCGACCGCGCTCGACCGCGCGGCGGGCTCCGCCGGAACGGTTGACGTGACGGTACAGCGGCTGGCGTCGCAGGCGGGACTTACCCCGAATCCCGCGGCGGACTGGCAGCCCAACGTGCAGTCGGTCACCTCTTACGTCAACAATCTGCTCGCCACCAAGTCCTGCGAGAGTTGGTCGAACACCCTGCAGACGCAGTTGTCGACCTTTGAGGCGACCGGGATGCTCGACGCCGTGCTCGACGTCCTCGACGCGAAGATCAATCCCGAATACGGGCTCTGGGTGACGCGCTACGACGCTTCGAAGGACGTTTACTACAACCTGATGAAGACGCCGACGAGCGAGGTCCCCTACGGGATCTACACCTGCGCCTATAAAGTGATGATCATGTATAACGCGGGCAATCGCGTCGTCCCCTACGCGTCCAAGATGGTCGAAAACGCGATCAAGGCGATCGAGTCGCGCGATCCCGGCGTCCGCGTCACCTATATCTTCAACCCGTGGGCGACGCTCGGCAACGTCCGCGAGAACCTGGTGAAATACGGCACTTCCGCGATGGTTGCCGACTACGACGCGCAGATCAAGGCGAACATCCTCGAGATGCTCTCCGCTCTGAAGGGCTCGCTCGGCAAATACAAGCGGAGCGACGGCTCGTACAGTTACCTGCAGAGCGGCTCGAAATCGACCATCTACGACACGCCGGTTTCGACCGGTGCGAAGGAGGGCGACGTCAACGGGAACAACCTGGTCATGAGTTTCGCGATGCACATCTGCCACACTATCGGCCTAGAGCGTATGATCCCGGTCTTCGGCGAACAGCACGGAAAACTGATGCAGGAACTGCTTGCAAACGCCCCGAAGATTCGGAAAAAGTGATCCCGAAGCCCTGAAACCGCACAAGGAGAAAAAAGATGAAACGAAGTAGGGAACGGTGTCTCGGGATTCCGAAAAAGCATCTCGGCAGCGTCATTCAGATCATGAAGGAAGCCCCCGCAAACTGATTTTTTGCAAACCGCCCCCCTCGTCAAGCGAGCGGGGGCGGTTTTTTCTCTTGACTGTAAGGCGGGATTGTGGTAAACTGTACGGGAAGAAAAGGGAAGCGCCGGGCGGCGCTTCCGTGAAGGAATGATACGAATGAAAGAACATCACGCACAACTCGCCGTCGTCGGCGCGGGACACGCGGGGATCGAGGCGGCGCTCGCCGCGGCGAGAATGGGGCTGGACACCGTCCTCTTCACGCTCAACCTCGACGCCGTGGCGAATATGCCCTGCAATCCCTCGATCGGGGGAACGGCGAAGGGGCATCTGGTCTACGAGATCGACGCGCTGGGCGGCGAGATGGGCAGGGCGGCGGATCTCGTGACGCTGCAGTCCCGGACGCTGAACCTCGGCAAGGGGGCGGCGGTGCGCTCCAAACGCGTGCAGGCGGATCGGATCGCCTACCGCGCGAGAATGAAGCATACGCTCGAAAAGCAAGCGAACCTTCGCCTGATCCAGGCGGAGATCGTCGATCTCGAAGTATCGGACGGGCGCGTGCGGGCGCTGTTCACCCGGCTCGGCGAACGTTGGGACGTCGGGTGCGCGATTATTGCCGCCGGGACCTATCTGGAAGGGAAGATCCACGTCGGCGACGTTCACTACGACGGCGGCCCCGACGGGATGCAGCCGGCGAAGGGACTGACCGCCGCGCTTGCCCGCGAGGGGATCGCGCTCCGGCGCTTCAAGACCGGGACGCCCCCGCGCATCAATCGGCGGAGCATCGACTTTACGCGTCTGGAACGCCAGGACGGGGAGAAGGATCCCGTCCCCTATTCGTCCGACACCCCTGCAGACTACCTCGCGGGGATCGAACAGACGCCCTGCTACACCGTCTACACCACCCCCGAAACTCACGCCCTGATCCGTGAGAATATCGGGCGGAGCGCCATGTATTCGGGCAAGATCCGCGGCACCGGTCCGCGCTACTGTCCGTCGATCGAGGATAAGATCGTCCGTTTCGCCGACAAATCGCGGCATCAACTCTTTGCCGAGCCCTGCGGCAGCGATACCGAGGAAATCTATCTGCAGGGGTTCAGTACCTCGATGCCGGCGGATCTGCAGATCGAGATGGTGCGGAGTTTGCCCGGCTTCGAGCACGCCGAGATCATGCGCTACGCCTACGCGATCGAGTACGATTGCGCCGATCCGACGCAACTGCTTCCCACGCTGGAATTCAAGTCGGTCAAGGGACTTTACGGCGCGGGACAGTTCAACGGTACCTCGGGCTACGAAGAGGCGGCGGCGCAAGGGCTGGTCGCCGGGATCAACGCCGCGCTTTCGCTATCCGGCAGGGAACCCATGATCCTCTCGCGCGACTCGTCCTATATCGGCACGCTGATCGACGATCTGGTGACCAAGGGGACCAACGAGCCCTACCGTATGATGACCTCGCGCTCGGAATACCGGCTCCTGCTCCGGCAGGATAACGCCGACGTGCGGCTCTCCCCGATCGGATACCGCGTCGGACTGCTCTCCGAGGAGCGCTACCGTCGCTTTCTCGCCAAGCGCGAGACCGTCGAGAACGAAAAGGCGCGGCTCGCGTCGGTGATCCTGCCGCCGTCCGACAAGGTGAACCAAACGCTTGCCGCTCTCGGCTCGGCGACGGTCTCCTGCGGCGTGCGGCTTTCGGAACTGCTCAGGCGTCCGGAACTGACCTACTCCGATCTTGCCCCGCTCGATCCCGACCGCCCCGCGCTCGATCCCGCCGTCACGACGACGGTGCAGACCGAGATCAAGTACGACGGGTACATCAAGCGCGAGATCGCCGAGGCGGAACGCTTCTCGAAACTCGAGAGCAAACCGCTCCCGCCCGATCTCGACTATTGCACCGTCCGGGGCCTTCGGCTCGAGGCGGCGGAGAAACTCAACCGCATCAAGCCCTTGAACGTGGGGCAGGCGTCGCGGATCAGCGGCGTCAACCCGGCGGATATCAGCGTTCTTCTGATCTGGCTTTCCTCGCGGCATCCGCATAAGGCACAGACCGGAAAACAAAAGGGTTATCTCGATATTTCTTAACACTTTTCTCTTTGTGCGCCCGCCTTCGCACAGCAAAACGCAAGCAAGGAGGAAAACCGACCGCATCCGCGGTCGGTTTTCTT
>CAMZBE010000010.1 GCA_947304475.1 uncultured Clostridia bacterium | reverse complement strand
GTGTTCAAGGACACCTGGTCGATCCCGAACTCCTACTTTGATTTCGAGACGCAGGGCTGGATGACCAACTATATGAACAGTCTGTCGCTGACCGGCGACCGCAGTTATATCCTCGCCGGAGATTATTTCCTCGACGTTCTGCGCGCGATGGGCGTGCTCCCCGTCAACATGACGCTGATGGACGAGACCTCCGCCAAACTTGCGCCGGCGATCCTCGACGAGGGCGAAACGCTCGGGGCGGGCGAGAAACTCTCGGCGCGCTTCTTCGACTTCGTGGAAGAGGGCAAATGGACCTGGGAGACGCTGCACAAACTGTGCGAGGCGATCTGGGAGGACACCGATGGCGACGGACAGGACTCGATCAGGGACGTGCTCGGTATCGTCGTCGACAACTTCGGGGGGCTCGCGCACGAGATGTATATTTTCTCCGCGTCTGAGGACGACCTCTTCGACGTGAGACCGATCGAGGACGAAAGCAGTCCGTACAACGGGAAAGACTGGATCTACTACTCGAAGGACTCGACCGCGCTCGGTAAGATCTTCGACGCCGTCGCGACGGTCTACACGGGTAAGGGCTCAATGGGGACGACGGGGAATTTCAAGGCGTCCACTCCCGAAAAACCAGGCGCCGCCTATCACCGGATCAAGTTTGCGGAGGGGACCATGCTCACCGCCGGTACCGTCGTTCTCGGCGCGCTTGAGGACAAGTCGTTCCAGGAAATGACCGATATCTTCACGGTGGTTCCGCTCCCCAAGATCAGCGAAGATAAGCACTACAACACGTGCATTCACACCATCGGCGACGCCGGCGCGATCAACGTCAACACGCGCCAGGAAAAGGCGCGGGCGATCTCGGCGTTCCTGCAGTACTGCTGCGAACATTCGGGCGAGGTCCGCCGGGAGTTTCTCGAGGTCGTGACCAAGTTCAAGACCACGACCTACGACCAGGGTACCGACCGGATGCTGACCTTGATCTACAACAGCGTCATCAACGGGCGCGACAAGATGATCGAGGACTGCGTCGGCACCAACAACCGCTTCATTATCATTATGCGGAGCGGCGACTGCGAGGTGACGTCGAGCGATCTTGCCAGCCAGTACGAGGCGTGCATTACGGCAAAACAGACCGCGCTCGACGGCATTATCCGCACCTGGTACACGCTTCCGAAGACGCCCGATTAACCCGGGCGAAAAACCGGTACTTTTTCAAACGGCAAAGGGGGAACGCCCCCGGGACGGAGTTATATGCAACTGTTTCACGGGGTAAAATGCGCCTGCGGAAAGATCCACGACGCCGGGTTCGACCGAATGAACGTCGGACGAGGCGCCGTCCGTATGGTCGTCTCCGAGGTACGCCGCCTCGGCGGGACGCGGGTATGCCTGCTCGCCGACGCCAACACGGTAAAGGTGGGCGGAATACAGGTTAAAGGGCTGCTCACGGACGCGGGAATTCCGGTCGTGCTTTCGGTTCTGCCGGCGGGCGTCGAACCCGACGAAGCGGGACTTGACGCCGCCCTCAAAGGGTACGATCCGACCTGCGATTTCGTCGTCGGGGTTGGTTCCGGCGTCGTAAACGATCTCGGCAAGTGCGTGGCAACGGCGGCGGGCGTTCCCTACCTGATCGTCGCGACCGCCCCCTCGATGGACGGCTACGCGTCGAATACCGCGGCGATGGTCGTCAACGGACTGAAGGTCTCGCTTCCCCGCCGCTGCGCCTCCGTTCTGATCGGGGACACCGATCTGCTCTCGACCGCGCCCGACGAAATGCTGATCGCCGGGATCGGGGATATGATCGCCAAATACGTCAGCATCGCCGAATGGCGGATCTCGAACCTTATTACCGGCGAATACTACTGTGAAAAAGTCGCCGCCGCCGTGAAAGCGGCGCTCGCGACGTGTGTCGAAAACGCCAAGGGACTGCTCACCCGCAGCCCGGCGGCGATCGAAGCGGTATTTGAGGGACTGGTACTCTCCGGCGCCGCGATGAACTACGCCGGTCTTTCCCGCCCCGCGTCGGGCGTGGAACACTACTTCTCGCATATCTGGGATATGCGGGGGCTCGCCTTCAAAACCCCGGTCGCCCTGCACGGCACCCAATGCGCCGTCGGGACGCTCTGTGCCGCCGGGATCTACGACGCGCTGCTGAACGTCAAACCCGATAAAGACAAGGCGATCCGGGCAGTCGCAGATTTCTCGCCCGACGCGTGGTTCAGAGAACTGCGCGCCTTCGTTGGTCCCGGCGCCGACGCGATGATCGAAGCCGAGGGGCGCGACGGAAAGTACGATCGAAAAAAGCACGCCGAGCGCCTGTCGGTCATTTCCGACAACTGGGACGGGATCCAAACCATCATCCGCGAGGAGATCCCGCGGGAGAAGGCAATCCGTTCCCTGCTCTCCTCGATCGGCGCGCCGATAACGCCCGAGGAGATCGGACAGACGAGGGCGGAACTGCCCCTGACGTTTGCCGCGACGCGCGACGTCCGCGACAAGTACGTCCTCTCGCGCCTGGTCTGGGATCTCGGGCTCTCCGACCTCGCAAACGCGTGTCTGCTGCGGGAAAACCGATAAACGCCGCGCGCCGTTCTGCAGCACAAACAAAAGAGAAAAGCGCCCGCCGCCGGGCGCTTTTCTTGTTTTTTTTGAAAAAACGTGAAACCGAAACGCAAAACGCGTCTCTATATGGGTGAAAGGGGGGAGATATAGTGTCAAACGAAGTCGACCGTTTGAGACTCCGGGATCTCTTTATCTCGGACTATCTCGAAAAACTCTTCTATTTCTGCCTGAAAAAAACGGGGGACGCGCACGAAGCCGAAGATCTTGCGTCCGACGTATCGCTCGACGTTCTGACGGCGATCGAAAAAGGGGCTGAAATCAAGCGGTTCTCCGCGTGGGTGTGGCGGATCGCAAGAAACCGATACGCGTCGTGGGTGGCGGACAGGAGCGCAGAGAGAGCCGCGATCTGCCCGGGCGACGTTTCGGAATACGGTATAGCGGCGGACGACTGTCCCGAGGACGAGTTGGCGCGCGCAGAACAGATCGGACGTCTTCGCCGGGAACTGGCGTTCGTTTCGTCGGAATACCGCGAGATCGTCGTCGCCTATTACGTGAAGCAAAAGAGGATTCCCGAGATCGCCGAAGCCCTTTCCATCCCCGAAGGCACGGTCAAAACCAAACTGTTCCGTGCCAGAAAAAAACTGAAAGAAGGTATGCTTATGGCAAGAGAATTCGGAAAAAGAAGTTACGCTCCCGAAAGCATTCAGTTCGTTTCGACTGGCAACCAACCGGACGGACTTCCGTGGAAAGCCGTGAAGCGCAAGATCCCCGTCAATATCCTTTGCGAGGCAAACAACAACCCGTCCACCGCCGAAGAACTCTCGATCGCGCTCGGCGTCGCTCTGCCCTATATGGAAGAGGAGATCGAACTCCTTGAAAAAGCGACGCTGCTCAAAAAACTGGACGGCGGAAAGTATCTGACCAACTTCTTCATTTATCCCGTCGAATGTGAAAACGAGATCTATAAGATCGTCTGCGACTATTGCGAGGACGTTTACGAAAAGATCTGGAAACTGGCTGAAAAGACGGTCTCGCGCGAAGCGGGAAAAACGTGCGACGTCAGCGCCGTCGGAGAAAACGACGCCGCGATGTTCTTCTCCTTCCTGATCGGTGATCTTCTGAACCAAAGCGCTCTGCCCCCGTCCGCATTCAAGCGTTTCGCCCGTCCGAGCGACGCCGATTGGGGCTTCTGCGGTTTTGAAGAGGGGTACGAATGCAAACTGCCGCAAGAGTCTTTCAGCGGAAACCACAGCGGCGACGGTCGCTGGCGCGGTTATCAACTCAGCAGCGGGACGTCGGATCGTTTCCCCTGCCTTCGGTATCTCGAACAAACCGGCGTTCCCGACCGGATTGCGATTTCGATTTTGCAGCGCGTCGCAAAGGGGGAACCGTTCGACGAACTGAAAAAGGAGCACGCGGGGATACTCGATTATCTGATCCGCAAGGGATTCGTCGTCAACGAGAACGGAAAACTGACCGTGGACGCGATCCTTTCCCGGGGAGAGGAGTACGAGGACCGGATCAAAACCGATCCGGACTTCGCGGCGCTTGTTGAAAAAACGAAAACTATGGTGAAGAAGGTCTATGCGTCCATCAAAAAATACTCGAATCCGTATCTGAAAGACGATCTTGACTTCTACGTGAATATGGGTTTGTTCAGAACGCGTTCCGTCCTTGCCTGTCTTTGGAAGGATCGCGGGCTGTATACCGGAAAGGTATCGCAGTTCTGCGTCCTGAACGTGCAATAAACGCTGGATTTTTCGCACCCGCCCCCCTGCAAAGCATCGCCGCGCGCCGGTTCCCCGGCGCGCGGCACTTCACTTTTGCCGAAGACAAAAACGTCACGATCGCCGGCGCTCTTTTTCGGAGCACCGGCGATCACATCACTTTGCGCCGTCGGCGCAAAACTTCACTTCGTTCGCGCCCGCGCATGGAAACACGACCGCCCGGAAAACCGGGCGGTCGTCATTGTTTTTAATATTCCGCCGAACCGACGGTGCGGGGATAGGGGATGACGTCGCGGATGTTCGAGACGCCGGTTAAATACATGATAATCCGCTCGAAGCCGAGCCCGTAGCCGGCGTGGCGCGCTCCGCCGAAGCGGCGCAGGTTCAGATACCACGAGTAGTCCTCTTCGCGCATCCCGAGTTCCTTGATCCGCTGCATCAGGAGATCGTAGCGCTCCTCACGCTGCGAGCCGCCGATGATCTCCCCGACGCCGGGGACCAGCAGATCCATCGCCGCGACGGTCTTTCCGTCGTCGTTCAGACGCATATAGAAGGACTTGATCTCCTTCGGATAATCGGTGACGAAGATGGGGGCGCCGAACACCTTTTCTGTCAGATACCGCTCGTGCTCGGTCTGCAGATCCATACCCCACGAGACCGGGTACTTGAATGGTTCCCCGCTCTTTTCGAGGATCTCGATCGCCTCGGTGTACTTGACCTCGCGGCAATCGGAGTTGACCAGCGTATTCAGCCGTTCGGTAAGCCCCTTGTCCACGAAATTGTTGAAGAACTCGATCTCGGCGGGGCAGGTATCCAGAACGTGCCGGATGATGTGCCGGATCATATCCCAGGCGAGTTTCATGCAGTCGTTGATGTCGGCAAACGCGATCTCGGGCTCGATCATCCAGAACTCGGCGGCGTGGCGCGCCGTGTTCGAGTTCTCGGCGCGGAAGGTCGGACCGAAGGTGTAAACGTTTCCGAACGCCATCGCGTAGGTCTCGCCCTCGAGTTGCCCCGAAACCGTCAGGTTCGCGCTCCTGCCGAAAAAGTCCTGCGAATAATCGACTTTGCCGTCCTCGGTCTTCGGCGGGTTCTCGAGGTCCAAGGTCGTCACGCGGAACATCTCGCCCGCACCCTCGCAGTCGGACGCGGTGATCAGAGGCGTATGCACGTAGACGAAGCCCCTGTCGTGGAAGAAACTGTGGATGGCGTACGCCGCCTCGCTCCGCACGCGGAAAACGGCGGAGAACAGGTTGGTGCGCGGACGCAGATACGCGATCTCGCGCAGGTATTCGACGGTATGCCGCTTCTTCTGGAGCGGATAGTCGGGCGTCGAGGTCCCCTCGATCTCAACCTTCTCGGCTTTGATCTCGAAGGGCTGTTTCGCCCCGGGCGTCAGTTCGAGTTTCCCCGTGACGATCAGCGCCGCCCCGACGTTCTGGGACGCGATCTCGTCGTAGTTGCCGATCTTTTCGCGCTCGAAGACGACCTGCACCGTCTTGAAGCAACTCCCGTCGTAAAGATCAATGAAGCCGAACGCGCGGCTGTCGCGGATTGAGCGTGCCCAGCCCCCGACCGTGACGGTCGTTCCGCCGAGTGCGGTCGCCTCTTCGTATAGCCGTTTAACGGCGGTCAGTTTTTCTTTCATACTTCCGTTCCTTTCGGACGTTTTCCCGTATTTACAGGTTATTATAGCATACCCGCGCCGCGATTTCCACCCCTTCGCTCCCTTTTTTTCTATTTTTCTTTCCGTTTTTCATCTTTTTTCCAAAAATCACTTGACGCGTGACTTTTATTGTGCTATAATAGTCACGCAATAAGTTACTTTCAGGAGGAAAAACCGCAAAATGAACGACACGCAAAGGAGGATCCCTTCGGGGATCGAACATCTGATCGCGGCGATCTGCGAGGATTACCCGAGACGGAAGCACCAGATCGAAACCGGCGAGGGCGATCCCGTGACTCTTGCCGAATACCGGCGGCTGAACGAACTCGTCGACGACGCGCTCGAGGAGAGTTGCGAGCCCGAGATCCGGGAAGAGATGCGGCGCGACCTGGCGCTGCGGCGCGGGGCGCACTACACCCAGATCTGGCAGTTCGGCGAAGGAACGTACAAAAACCGGAAACGGACCTGCAAACTCGCGATCGCAAGGCGTCTCCGGCTCCTCTGATCAGGTCGAGGGGATCACGCCGCGCACGAACCCGAGCGGATCGGCGGACGAGAGATCGGCGGCGATGATCCGCCCGCGGTAGACGATCAGATTGGCGTAGACCGTCCCGACGTCTTCGGGATAGTTGGTGACCTCGTAAGTATAGCGCGTCACCTTCTTTTTCCGGTAGCGCGAGAGGTCGAGCCCCTGGCTTTTCTGGATCTCGTTATAGCCCTGCATCACCCGGTCAAAGTTTTCGGGCAGGGTGAAGGTCGCCTCTTCGACCACTTCCCGCTTGACGCTCCACCCCTGCTTTTCAAGAAAGTCGATGCGTCCCGCGTCGGTGTCCGCCCCGGTATAGGAGACCGAGGTTCCCGACGCGGCGGCGACGAGGCGCCCGTCCGAGAGGATCAGCGTGCCGAAAAGGAGAACGGCGCAGAGCACCGCCACCCCGACGAAGCGAAGGGTGGACGCGCGAACCGAACAGATGAACATGGAAAACACCCCCTGTCAAGATGGTACAATCTATGACAGGGGGCGCCGGATTATGCCCGCACCGGACGTTGAGCCGTCAGGCGGCGGGTATGTTCAGCGGTTGTTGCAGCAGCAGCAGATGACGACGGCGGCGAGGATCCAGAGCCAGGCGTTATCGTCGTCGAAGATTCGGCAAAGACAGTTGGCCATTGTGTGCGTCCCTTCCTTTTCTTTTTGCGGGATCCCCCGTTTCGCGGGGGCTTCCCTGCACTAACAGAATATGCGAAGGGACGGAGACGGGTGACTTACGGACCGATGCCCATCGACTCCATCAGCCGCTTGTTGAACTCCTCGGCGGTATTGTAGCCGAGTTTCTTCTGACGGGTGTTCATGGCGGCAATCTCGATGATGATGGCAAGGTTACGCCCGGGGTGCACCGGGATCACGATGGACGGGACGCTGATGCCGAGGATATCGGTGAACTGATCCTCGAGCCCGAGCCGGTCGTACATCTTCCCCTGCTCCCACGGTTCGAGGTTGATGATGAGGTCGATCTTCTCGGTCTCCTTGACCGCGCCCATACCGAAGAGACGGCAGACGTCGACGATCCCGATGCCGCGCAATTCGATGTAGTGGCGGATGATCTCGGGCGAACTGCCGACCAGGGTTTTGGCGGAAACGCGGCGGATATCGACCGCGTCGTCGGCGATCAGCCGGTGTCCACGCTTGACCAGTTCAATCGCGGTCTCGCTCTTCCCGATGCCGCTGTCCCCGAGCAGCAGGATACCTTCGCCGTAGACCTCGACCAGCACGCCATGCCGCGTCAGGCGCGGGGCGAGTTCGGTCGAGAGCAGCGCGATCAGAGCCGCCATCAGGGGAGAGGTCAGATCGGTGCTCCGAAGGATCGGCACGCGGTACTTTTCTGCGAACTTACGCGCGTCCTCGCCGATCGAGAGCGACGAAGTGTAGATGACGCCGACGGGGCGCGACGCGTAGAACGCCTCGAGCCGTTTGGCGCGCTCCTCGCTTGAGAGCGTCGCGAGATACAGGTGCTCCACCTTCCCGATGATCTGGAGCCGCGACGCCTCGTAGTGATCGTAGAACCCGGCGAACTGAAGTCCCGGGCGGTTGATGCCCGCGTTGGAGATCATGATGTTCTCCGGCAGGTCGGGCAGATAGACCGTCTCGAACGCGCGGTCGTTGATGATCTTCGAGAGCGGGACCGAATAGACCGCTTCTTCCTTCTTTGCCATAGCGTTTCCCTTTCTAAATGGGATTTGTTTCTTTCTCTATTGTAGCACAGACCGAAAGAGAATGCAAGAGGGGCGGGGAACGTTCCCCGCCCTCGTTTTTATTCCGCGATGGTGATCTCGATATCCCCGGTGCTCGACGAAGCGTCGAAATCGCCGCCCGACCGCGTGTGCGGCACGTCGGTCTTTCCGGTACGGGACGAGGCGAAGAAGACCTTTTCCGTGCGGATCGTCCCTTCGACGTCGCCGGTCGAGGTGCGCACGCGGTAGTTCGCGGCGTCGCACCGATCGAACCTGACGTCCCCGGTGTCGGTCTCGATCTTCGCGTCGCCGGTCCCGACGACGTTGGTCAGCGTCACGGAGCCCGTGTCGGTCTCAACGGTGAGCGCGGCGCAGTTCACGTTCGTCAGTTTCACCTTTCCCGTATCGGTCTCGGCCGAAAGGTCGGCGCAGGTCGCGTCACTGACGGTCACCTTGCCGGTATTGGTCCTGATTCCGACGTCGCCGGCGGCTTTGAACGCGGAGGCGGAAACGTCCCCGGTACCGGTCTTGATTTTGACCAAGGCCCGATAGGTCCCGCCTGTCATCTCCACGTCGCCCGTGTCGGTCTTGATGCCGAACTTCCCGAACAAAAGTCTGATCGGCGGTTCCTCTAAAGCGTCGCCGAACAGTTCCCCGAGAAAGCACACGTCCCCGGTGTCGGTTTCAAGCGTCAGCGACTCGTATTCGCCCGCGGGCACGTAGACCGTCACCTTCGGGCTCTTCGAGAAGATCGTGATCTTCTCGTACCATTTCCGCTGATCGGTCGCGGTGACGGTCAGTTTCCCGTCCGCAAGGGTGACGGTGTGCGGCTGTTTCTCGGTCTCGTAACACTCGACGCGCAGAACGCCGTCGGTTGTAACCCGAACGGTGACGTCGGAGATGCGCAGCGAGATTTCAAGCGACGAAAGATCTCCCTCGGGCGTATAGGTTTTCGTCTCGAACTTCCCCGCCCCGAGTTTCCCCGTATCGAATCCGACGGAGGCAAGCGTAACCAGCGCCAGCACCGCCCCCGCCAGAATCAGCGCCACGGCGATCCCGATCAGGATCTTCAAAGTTTTAGTCATGATATTTCTCCTTCCGTTTGAACAAACCGACAATCCACCGGCAGATACCGACGATCCCGCGCCAGAGCCCCTTCGTCGCCGCAAGCGCTCCGAAGAACAGCAGGATCGCAAGTCCGCCCGATATCAACCCCGCGCCCAGGGTGAAGAACGCCGACGCGAACTGCCCCGTGAAGAGCAAAACGAAGAACGAGCCGACGCCGCCGACCGCCCCCGCCGCAAACGAGGCGTCCGCCGCCCAGAGCGCGACGAAGAGCGAGAAGATCACCGACGCGGCGGTAACGAAGACCGAAAACAGGATCGCGAACCCCGAGAGCAGGAGCGGGAACCACACCGGGAACCCGAGCACCAGCAAAACGATCACCCAGACGCGTCCCCCGCCGCCCTTTTTCGGGGCGTCCGAGACGACGGCGGGCCGCTCGGCAAGGATCTGCGCGACCGTCCCCTCGACCGTTCCGACGCTCGCGACCGCGTCGGGCTCGGGCATCCCTTCTTCGATCCGGTCGTCGATCATCTCGCGGTAAAAACTTACGCGCTCTTCCCGTTCGCGCCGCGGCAGCCCCGAAAGCCCCCGCGAGAGCGCGCTAAGAAACTCTTTTTTCGTCATTGTTTATTCCCCTCTCTGATAACGAAACGGTAAACCGTCATCATTTCTTTCCAGTCTTCCTGGAACTCGGCGAGCCGCGCCCGCCCCCGGTTGGTGATGTTGTAATATTTCCGGAGCCGTCCGTCGTGTTCCGCCGTCCGCACAGTCAGCATCCCCGCCCCTTCCAGGCGTTTCAGAATGGTATAGAGGGTGGACTCCGACATTTCGAGATAGGGTTTCATCTCCTTGATGATCCGGTATCCGTAGGACTCCCCGTCCTTGATCGCGGCAAGCACGCACACGTCGAGCAATCCGCGTTTCAGTTGAATATCCATGCCATACCTCCCCTCGCGGAATACATCATAACACGAAGTATTGCGTTTGTCAAGTGGAATAATGAAAAAATTTCAAAAAAGATCGGCGCGGACCGCCCCCGTTCTTGCTTTCTTTCCTTTTTTATGGTATACTGAAAACACAACGAACCGGGGGGATAAAACTATGGGACCGATCGCACGGAAATACCGCGAACAACTGCTCTGCCGCTACGACAAGGACGGATATACGCCCTACCTGTCGGCGTCCGACTATCCGGGGCTTGACGTTGACGAGGGCACCTTCGTCAACACCGCCGGCGTCGCCGTCGCTTACTTCCGCTACCGTTACGAAAACTACGATCCCGAAAAACTGGTCGTGTTCTGCCACGGGCTGGGCGCGGGGCACACGGCGTACCTTGCCGAAATCGAATATCTCTGCCGAAACGGTCTGCAGGTCCTGACGCTCGACTATACCGGCTGCGATAAGTCCGGGGGCGACGGAATGCTCTCGGTCAACCGCCCGTCGCGGGACGTGATCGAACTGCTCGACTACGTCAAACCGACCGGGGAACTCTCGGTCGTCGGGCACTCGCTCGGCGGCTACACCGCCCTGAACGTGATCCGCACGGTCGATCGGATCAAGCGCGGCGTGATCATCTCGGGTTTCCTCTTCTCCAGGCAGATGCTCGGGCATTTCATCAAAAATCGGCTGATCAACTATCTAGTCGAACGCACCGAGCGCAAAACCGATCCCGAATTCGCGCGCGCCGACAACGCCGCGTACCTGAAAAATACGACCGACCGCCTGCTTTTTGTCGCGTCAAGGGACGATCCGATGGTCCCCTTCTCGATCGGCGCGGGACTGGCGCAGACGCTCGGCAACGACAAACTGGAATTTCTGATCGAGGAAAACAAGAAGCACAACCCGACCTACACCGAAGAGGCGCTCGCGTTCATGCAGGCGTCCTTCGGGGAGTTCTCCCGGAAGGTCGGCGACGGCACGCTCAAAACCCTTGAAGACAAGCAGGCGTTCTTTGCCGACAAACCCGCCGCGAAAATGACCGAACAGGATCCCCGCGTGATGGATCGGATCGTTCAATTCATCAAAGAATATGGTCAAGGCAAATGCAAAGAGTGATACTAATTAACGAGGGAATTCATGATTTGCTTTTTAACGAGCAGAGTAGATCTCCCTGACATGGGGATACTGAATCCTGCCAATCGTTTAATCGATGAACTACGGCTGCGTTTTCCTAATCCTTGCAGAGCCCTGCACATTTGCTCTGATCCCGATGGCTGGAACAAAACGGACTACTATGCTGCCCACACAAAGAAGATGTTTGAAGATGACGGCTTTATATTTGAACGTTTTTTTACCTTGGACAGCAGGAATGAGAACCTAGCGACAAAGCTCGTGTGGGAATCAAATCTTTTAATCCTTGCGGGTGGACATGTGCCGACGCAGAATCTTTTCTTCAACAAAATTGGTCTTCGTAGTTTGCTGAAAGATTTCGATGGCATTGTCATAGGTATGAGCGCGGGTAGTATGAACAGTGCCGATATTGTTTACTCTCAACCGGAAGAAGAGGGCGAAGCTCTTGATCCTGAGTATCAAAGGTTTCTTACTGGGCTTGGTCTGACAAAGATCAACCTGCTTCCACATTATCAAAATAACAAGGATAGTGTTTTGGATGGATTGCGGATATATGAGGATATCGCTTGTTCCGACAGCATAGGAAAAACTTTTTACGCCATTCCCGACGGAAGCTATTTGTTTATCAATGCCGGCAAAGAAGAATTGCGTGGAGAAGCGTACATGGTGAAAGATGGTGTCATTTCAAAGGTTTCATCTCGCGGAGATGTTCTTCCCGTTTGAAATATCTTGATTTATCTGTCACCCCCTCAGTAGCGACAAAAAGCCCTTCGCTGCATACCCACAGCGAAGGGCTTTCATAATATGGATC
>CAMZBE010000009.1 GCA_947304475.1 uncultured Clostridia bacterium | reverse complement strand
AGTATGGGAGCGGGGCGGCAAAACTATGCGCGGCGCGCGGAAACGGGCGATTTTTATGGAAAACGGTTGACACTTTAAAAACTCTTTGCTATAATGAAATGACTTATACCCGCCCGAAGCGCGTATGCGATACGCGCACGACCTGCAAGGAACCGCGACTATGCTGCTCTCGAAACACCTGAACAAATACTACGCCCGATACTGGTATTTCTTCCTGATCGGGATCTTTTCGCTTGTCGCGGTGGACTACGTGCAACTCTTTCAGCCCGAATTTCTCGGTCAGTTGGTCGACTCTCTCAAGACGGGGAACGCTACGGTCAATTCGATTCTTACGATCGTCGGAAAACTGATGATCGTCGCGGGCGTGATGTTCTGCGGACGTATGATCTGGCGCTACACGCTTTTCAACGCCTCTCTCCGGATCCAGGCGGGGCTCCGTCGCGAAATGTTCAGCAAGAGCGAGCGGCTCTCCCCGACCTTCTACCACGCCACCAAGGTCGGTTCGATCATGTCGTGGTTCACGACCGACCTCGATACGATCGAGGAGTTCACCGGTTTCGGCACCGTGCAGATGGTCGACGCGTTCTTTCTCGGTCTGCTCGTGATCCTGCGTATGTTCAGACTCGACTGGGCGCTCGCTCTGCTCTCCATGATCCCGATGCTCCTGATCATCGTCTGGGGCGGGCTGGTCGAGAAGTACATGGCGCTGAAATGGGAACAGCGGCAGGGCGAATACGACAAACTCTACGACTTCGCGCAGGAGAACTTTACCGGGATCCGCGTCATCAAGGCGTTCGTCAAGGAGACGAGCGAGATCCACGCCTTCGCCAAAGTGGCGAAAAAGAACGCCGACTGCAACGTGTCTTTCGTGCGCGTTTCGGTGATCTTCGACGTCATCATCGAACTGATCATCGCCCTGATCTCGGCGATGATCCTCGGCTTCGGCGGCAGGATCGTTTACTCGACAGTTGCGGGATCACCTATCTCGGTTTTCGGACACCCGATCGAACTCACCGCCGGCGAACTCGTCACCTTCCTCGGCTATTTCGACACGCTGATCTGGCCGATGATCGCGTTGGGTTCTCTCGTCACCATGTTCAGCCGGGCGCGCGCGTCGATGAAGCGCGTTTCGGCATTCCTTGACGCCGAAGAGGACGTGACCAACCCCGAGAACCCCCACGTTCTGACCGACGTGAAGGGGGGGATCGAGTTCCGCCACCTCACCTTCTCCTATCCCGGCGTCGATATGACGATCCTCGACGATATCACCCTCAAGATCGAACCCGGCGAGACCGTCGGCGTCGTCGGACGGATCGGGCGCGGGAAGACCACGCTGGTCACCCTTCTGACGCGGCTCTACAACGTCCCGCGCGGCACGGTCTTCATCGACGGGCACGATATCATGGAGTGCGACATCGCGTCGGTGAGGGACGCCGTCGCCGTGGTCCCGCAGGACAGTTTTCTGTTCTCGGATTCGATCAAAAACAATATCGGCTTTTCGAAGACCGATCCCGATATGGAAAGCGTGCGCGAGGCGGCGGAGTTTGCCGACGTCGCGGAGAATATCGACGGGTTTAAGGACGGATACGATACCGTAACCGGCGAGCGCGGCGTGACGCTCTCGGGCGGGCAGAAACAGCGCGTGTCGCTTGCCCGCGCCTACCTGAAGCACGCCCCGATCCTGGTCCTGGACGACTCGGTTTCTGCGGTCGACCTCAAAACCGAGGAAAAAATCCTTCAAAACATCCGTGAAAAACGGGCGGGGCAGACGACGATCGTGGTCGCTTCGCGCGTCTCCACGGTTTCGCATTTTTCGCGTATCATCGTTTTGTCCGAGGGGCGCGTCGAGGCGTTCGACACCCCCGAAAACCTCCTGAAGATCTCCCCCACCTATCAGAAGATGGTCTATCTCCAGGAACTTGAAAAAGAAGTGGAAGGGGGGGATCGGAATGGCTGACTTCATGGAAGAAGAGGACCAAAAAGAGCGGCTGAAAGGCGATAAGAAGATCCCCGCCCGCATCCTGTTTCGTCGAATGCTCGCCTACGTTCGCCCCGAGATCGGCTCGTTTATTTTCGCCGGTTTCCTTCTGGTTCTGAACGTCGTGCTCGACATCGTGATCCCGCTTCTGATCTCGCGTATCACCGATAACCTGACCGCCGACCTGATTGATCTCCGCACGGTGATCATGCTCGCCGTCGGGGCGTTTCTGATCGGCGCGGTCAACAACCTGTTCATCTACGTCGAGTCCATGACGCTCCAGAAGGCGGGGCAGCGCATTATCTACGCCCTGCGCAACGACGTGTTCGCCCATATCGAGAGCATGAGCCAGAACCAGTTCTCCGAGATGCCGGTCGGTTCGCTCGTCACGCGCGTCGCGTCCTATACCCAGTCGATGAGCGAACTGTTTACCGACGTTATCGTGTCGGTGATCCGGAACCTCGTCACCATCGTCGGCGTTTACGTCATCATGTTCTTCGTCAGTTGGCAACTCGCCTGCCTGATGCTGATCCCGATCACGGTGGTCTTCGTTTCGTCTTTTCTGCTCTCGACCTACGAGAGCCGCGCTTTCCGCGAAGAGAGACGGCGACTGTCGGATCTCAACGCCTTCCTGAACGAGAACCTCTCGGGCATGAAGGTCACGCAGATCTTCAACCGCGAGGAAAAGAAGGGCGAGGAGTTCGACGAAAAGAACGACAGCCACCGGCGCTCGGTCTTCCGGATCGTGCTCGGGTTCGGCGTCTACCGTCCCTTCGTCACCTTCGTCTACGTCGCGACCATCGCCCTGATCTTCTATTTCGGGGTGAAGTACGGGCTTTCGCCCGGCGGCGTCGTGGCGTTCTACCTCTACCTCGGGAAGTTCTTTGAACCCGTACAGCGGCTTGCCGACCAACTCAACAAGATCCACAAGGCGACTTCTGCCTCCGAGCGGCTCTTCAACCTGCTCGACGTGCAACCCGACGTCCGCGATCTGCCCGACGCGATCGACCTGCCCGCAGTCAAGGGGAAGATCGAGTTCAAGCACGTGTGGTTTGCCTACGTCGGCGAGGACTGGATCCTGCGCGACGTGTCCTTCGTCATCGAACCCGGCGACACCTGCGCCTTCGTCGGCGCGACCGGAGCGGGGAAGACGACCATTCTGCAACTGATCGTCCGCAATTACGAGATCCAGCGCGGGACCATCGAGATCGACGGACAGGACATCTCGAAGATCAAGATCAAGTCGCTGCGCCGCGCGATCGGACAGATGCTGCAGGACGTGTTTTTGTTCAGCGGGACGGTCAAGACCAACGTCTCGCTCCACGACGAGACCATTCCCGACGAGAAGATCGTCGAGGCGTGCCGCTACGTCGGCGCCGACAGTTTCATCGAGCGGCTGCCCGACAAGTACGAAGCGCAGGTCATCGAGCGCGGCGAGAACTTCTCGCAGGGACAGCGGCAGTTGCTGTCGTTTG
Organism: uncultured Clostridia bacterium; assembly: GCA_947304475.1. GTDB lineage: Bacteria > Bacillota > Clostridia > Oscillospirales > CAG-272 > UBA1740. Next base: position 8,856 of record CAMZBE010000009.1, on the reverse strand, counting down.
CCCGGACCGTCCTGCACAGCCCCGAAATTCTGATCCTCGACGAAGCGACGGCGAACATCGACACCGAGACCGAGGTCCTGATCCAGCAGTCTCTTGAAAAGATGCGGTCGATCGGCACCATGCTGGTCGTGGCGCACCGCCTTTCGACCATTCAGCACGCCGACAAGATCATCGTGCTGCAGAAGGGCGAGATCATCGAGAGCGGCACTCACCGCGAACTGCTGTCTCAGCGCGGTTACTACTGGAAACTCTACTGCCTGCAGTTCGAGGGCGGCGAAAAGCAGACCAGCGAAACGTAAAAAACGCCGGACGGATTTTGCTCCGTCCGGTTGCTTTTTTCTCGTTTGCGTGGTATACTGAATGAAGAAAAGGGAACGAAGGAGACGCGTTATGATCCGCTCTTATGGAAAAATGTTGAACGGGGAACTCGCCGCGCACGAAGAGAACGTCGTGTCTTTTCTCAACGCGGACGAACGGTTCATCGACTGCGCGGAGGACGCCGAGGATCTCGGCGCCACCCTTTCGGTGTCGGTCTATCACCCTCACGCCGACCGTTCGCCCGTGGAAGGGGAAGAGAAGTTCTCCCCCGCCTACGAATCCGAGTTGCGGATCGATTTCGTCTCCGACGGCTACGTCGTAAAGAATCGTCCCGAAGAGGGCGGTGCGGTGCAGATGTCGGTCAGCGTCCCGCTCGTCAAAACGGCGGAAAGCCTGCTGATCCGGAAACTGGAACTCGTCCCCTACGACGAGTTGACCGAGGACGAGACCTTCTTTTTCGCGATCGAGGACTTTCTCGACGATATCGAGGATCACGGGATCGGTTCTCCCTCGCCCTTTCCCGCAAACGAGGACGAGCACGACGTCCCCGAGGGACCGCTTTCTCCCATGACCGCCGACGAGCGCGGCGACCTTACCGATTTGATCGAACTGCAGATCGGGGATTTCGACGGCAGATTCGAGCGTGAAGATTCGCTCTATTTTACCCGCGACGGCTCTTATCCCTTCCGGGTACTGCTCGCGCACGTGCTCGGCGACCGGTATCAGAACGGCGGGGTGTGGCGCGTCTTTGACGAGGATCTGACCGCGTTTTCCGATCTGCTTGCCTCGCTTGCGGATCTGCCCGAGTCGGTATCGACCTTCAGCGACCTTCTCTCGGAACTCTCGGTCTACGAGTTCGCTCCGACCGATCGCGCCGAACGCCTGCTGACCGCCGTCACGGTCGGACGCCGCGACGAGTTTTTGTCCGACGCGGCGGCGCTTGCCGACTGGATCGGCGAACGCATTGGAGAGGGCGTCGCCGTCACGGTGATTGACCTCTGATCCTTTCCTTATATAAAACGAACCCGCGCGGCAAACGCCGCGCGGGCTTTTTTTGATCGGGGATCAATGCACCTTGACGAAGATGCGCCCGTTCAACTCGGCTACCCACCCGTGCGAGGACGCGTAGGTGACGCCTTCCGCGAGGAAGGGGACCATCGCCTGCATCATTCTCGAATAGCCGAAGATGCGCGAAACTTCTTTGTAGAGGTCCTCGGTCGTCAGACTGTATTGCCGTGTGACCACCGACCGCACGGCGGCGGCGATCTCCTCGGTCGGAATATCGTTGAAGTCGCGGCGCGTGTTCTTGGGATCGGCGGGATCGGGAATACGCGGTGAGACCGGCGTGGTTTCGGGATCGGTCAGCCAGTAGAAGTGGTTGCTCGCCGTCTGCGTCGTCTTGTGGTCGATGAAGCGGAGTTTCTCGTCGATCGACCGCTCGATCTTGGGAGAGGTGCGCGGGATCCCCCACGCCGTCAGCAGCCGTTTGACCAACAGCGTCCGGCTGATCGGACCTTCGAGGTGCAGGATCTTATCCATCTGCATCACGATCCGCGTCTTGTTGATGACGTCGCAGAAGAGGTCTGCGCCGACCATACTCTCGTCCATATCTTCAAACTGCGTGACGGGATAGATCGGGAAGACGTCGCTCTCGCGCTTACGCTCGGATCTCGCCACCGTCTCGAACACGGTCGGCGCGGGCGCGGCGGGCGCGGGCGTATCGTAGAGGATCGGACGGAGTTTCGCTTCTTCGGCGAGGTTGCGGATCTTTTCGAGTTCCTTCGCCGGGGCGTCCCACCAGTCGAGCAGCCAGAGCCGATGGATCTTCCATCCGAGCGACGCGAGGATCTGGTCTTGCAGGATCAGGCGGTCGTGCGCCGTCTCCTGACCCGCGCTTTCGCCGTCGCAGAGGATACCGAGCAGGTATTCGCCCTCGCGGAGCGGATCGCGGATCGCGATGTCGATCTTGTATTCCGAGCAGCCGACGTGCGTGTCGACTTCGTAACCGAGTTGCCGCAGCGCCGCCGCCACGTTTTCGGCGATACCGTCGCCACTTGTCCGGTCGCCCGGACGCGTCGGCAGACTGCTGTTGCCCGACATGGCGAAGGAGAGGAAGGAGCGCAGACCGATCACGCCCTCCGACGTGGTCCGGTTGAGGTCGATCTGGTCGGGGAGCAAGGTCGAGAAGACGATCATCTCACGCCGCGCGCGGGAGGTCGCCACGTTGAGACGCCGCCAGCCCCCGTCGCGGTTCAGAGGTCCGAAGTTCATCGCGACCTGCCCGTTCTTGTCGGGACCGTAGCAGACCGAGAACATGATGACGTCGCGTTCGTCCCCCTGCACGTTTTCGAGGTTCTTTACGAAGATGGGCTCGTACATACCGAGCGCCGCCTCTTCGAGTTTCGGGTTCTTGCGGAATTCGGCTTCAAGCAGGTCTTCGATCAGAAGTTGCTGCACCGACGAGAAGGTGACCACGCCGACGCTCTGCTTGGCGAGTTCGGGTTTCTTGAGACGGCGGACGATCTCGGCGACGATCGCCTGCGCTTCCGCCTTGTTCTGCTTGGACCGTCCCCTGTCGTAGAAGCCGTCGACCTTGACGAAACTGACGCGGCTGACGCGATCGTTCGGAGAGGGGAAGGTGTAGAGTTTGTTTTCGTAGTACTGCCGGTTGCTGAATGCGATCAGACTTTCATGCCGCGAACGGTAGTGCCAGCGCAGATGCTCCTCGGGCATTCCGAGCGCAAGGCAGTCGTCGAGGATGCTTTCGAGGTCTTCTTTTTCGATATTGTCCTCGTCGTTGCGGACGGTCATGAAGAAACTGGTCGGCGGGAGTTGCTTGGGGTCGCCGACGACGATCAGGTCGTTGCCGCGCGCGATCGCGCCCACCGCCTCGCAGGTCGGCATCTGGGACGCCTCGTCGAAGATCACGAGGTCGAATTTCGGGAAGGACGGATCGATATACTGCGCGACCGAGATGGGCGACATCAGCATACACGGGCAGAGACAGCGGAGCAGGTTCGGGATACTGTCGAAGAGTTTGCGGATCGCGATCCCGCGCCCGCCCGAGAGGATCGCACGCTGCAAAATCGAGATCTCCGAGGACGCCGAGGCGTTGTCCATCGCGTTCGGGATCTTCGAACTGAGCATGGCGGCGAGTTCCTGTTTGGTCAGATTCTCGAAGTTGGCGTTGATCTTCGCGAACTGCCGGATCTTCTCTTCGACCAGCGCTCCGTTGAAGTCCGAGAGCGCCTCTTCTCCGTCGATGACGTAGGCAGCGCAGGCGTAGGCGAGATTGCGGCGGTAGGTCGGGATCAGTTGTTCGGTCTCGATCTTCCCGGCTTCAAGCGCCTGGCAGAGCACGCCGAGCCCGGCTTTTTCCGCCTCTTCGCGGACGCCGAGATAGCCGTTCCAGTCGCGGAGCGTATCGATCCGGGAGAGACAGGTCTCGGCAAGTTTCTTTTGATTGATCAGCCAGCCTGGCTGTGCGCGCCAGCGGGCGGCGTCGTTTTCGCAGAGCGACGCGAGGGCGTCCTCCGCCGCGATGAAGGCGTTGAACGCCTGGGACACCGTGCGGAAGAGCGCGGTGCGTTCGGCGAACATCCCCTCTTCGGTTAAAGCGCCGATCTTGACCAGCACGAGCGAGCGGTTCTCCGGGTTGGTGCAGATCTCGCCGCAGAGCCGGATGATGTCGACCGCCTGCAGGAACATCTGTTCCAACATACGGAAATCGCAGTGTCCGCGATCCCAGACCTCTCCGAAGATGACCTCGCAGAGGTTGTTTTCGCGCACCGTGCGGGCGGATTCCTGGTACTTCAGGATGTCGTTCAGGATCTTGACCGTCTCGCGGGTGCGGCAGGGTTTCGCCGTCTTGCCGAACGAGGCGAGGCGGCGGCAGATCGAGCGGCGGCGGAAGAAGCCGGTGATCGGGCTTCTCGACTGCGCCTGCTTGATGCGCTGCAGGTTGGTCGCCGCGTCGAAGTTGAGGATGCCTTCGGAGAAGCGCGAGAGCAGCGCGGCGTGCAGATCGTCGCGCGCCTGTCCCGCGTGGCAGATGTCGAGGATCCGTTCGCGGTTGAGCGGCAGGTTCTTGTTGGTGGTCAGCCCCGCAGGGAGCAGATTGACCTCCGAGAGGATCGCGCAGAGTTCCGAGATGGATTTGATCTGCTGATAGGTGTGCAGATTGCGGAAGGGGATCAGACGCGCGAGCGCGACCAGGTTCTTCTGCAGGTCGGTGCCGCTCTCGGTCAGGTTGACGAGCGACTCGGCGAATTTCTGTTTCAGTTGGAGCGAATAATCGCGTCTCTGGTAGATCGCGAAGGGGTTCTTGTGCACGCCGCCTACCGCGTCTGCGGCGACGCGGAGTTTGCCGATCACGGCTTCGTGCCGCCTCGGCGTCTCGGCGGTCAGGGCGGCGACCGCCTCGCCCGTAAAGATCTTCAGATCCGGCGCGTCCTTATACTGCTCGAAGCGGACGATCGCGTCGTAGAGCGAGAACCCGAAGGGGCGGATCCGCCCGATCGCGCTGACCGTGTCGTTCAGTTGCGTGCGCATACGGCGCAGGCGTTCCGCTTCGGCGGTGAACTCTTCCGGCGTCTTGATCTTCGCCGACTGCAGCGTGCGGTCGAGTTGACCGAGGACGTCGGCTTTCTTCGCCTTGTTCGAGTGCAGTTCGAGGCAGAACGGGGCGATCCCGATGGCTTCCAGACGCTTCTGCACCACCGAGAGAGCCGCCATCTTTTCCGCGATGAAAAGAACCGACTTCCCGTGGTAGAGGGCGTTGGTGATCATATTGGTAATGGTCTGCGATTTTCCGGTGCCTGGAGGACCGTGCAGAACGAAGGTCTTGCCCTCGCCCGCGGCGCAGACGGCGGAAAGTTGCGAGGAATCGGCGGGCAGCGGCGCCGCCACGTCGACGGGATCGACCGTGTTGTCGAGTTGGTCGGGAAGCAGGAATTCGTCGGTGTCCCGCCAGGTCAGGCGACCGGACAGCAGGGAAGAGACGACTTTGTTCGCCTTGAGATCCGCGGAGCGGCGGCGCAGGTCGTTATACATAATGAAGTTGGCAAACGAAAAGTTGGAGAGGATCACCGACTCCAGAACTTCCCAACGCTTCATCTTCATCACCGCGTTGCGCACCGCGGAGAAGACGTCGCGGATGCTCCGGTCGCGGTTCTCGTTCTGCGGAAGCGGATCGACGTCGGGGATCGTCACGCCGTAACTGTTGCGGAGCATTTCGAGCAGGGTGATATTGAAGCGCGGTTCGTCTTCACGCGCCCGGAGCAAAAAGTCCTTGCGCACCGAGGCGCGGACCAGTTCGACCGGGAGCAGGACCAGAGGGGCGTAGTGGGGTTTCTGCGACGCGTCGGACTCGTACCAGCGCAGGAAACCGAACGCGAGGTAGAGCGTGTTGGCGCCGCTCTCTTCCAATCCCGTCTTCGCGGTACGGAACAAATTGTTCAGCGTGCCGGAGAGGTCGTCGGGTTCGGTCGTGGTGTGGATGCGTCTCTGCCGGAATTCCGAACGCAGGAAATTGCGAATGGGATCGGCGGCGTGGCGCAGGTTGACAAGCCCTTTGCCGTCCCCGACGGGGATCTCGGGTTCCTTCGGGCGCGCGAGCACCGCGTACTCGACGTCGTCGCGCGTCAGGGGATCGAAGAGTTCCTCGACCTGACCGACCAGGATCTGCACCGAGGAACGGTAGAACGAATAATTCAGAAGCGTGTTGCGGAGCGACAGGTCGAGCAGTTTTCTTTCCCACATCTGTTCGCGCGTCATCTCGGTCGAACCCGCCCGCTTCGCCGTCCGTTTGGCGCCCGCCTGATCGCCGTCCTCGCCGGTCCGTTTCGCCGTCGAGGGGACGAAATCGAAGAGCGGATTGCCCTTCGCGTCGAGCCGCCGGAGCGGCATGGGCAGGATCCCGCCGGCGCGTACGCGACGGAGATCGAGCGCGAACCAGAAGCGGTCCTCATCCGCGAGCCTGGCGTTCGCCGCCGCGACCGCGGTTTTGAATTCGGTCTTCTCGGAGAAGCCGGCGAGCGACACGAAGGCGAGTTCCTCAATGCCCTCCGCCGCGCGTTTGGTGAGTTGCGTCGCGTCGTCCTGAATGCTCTCGGAGAAGAAGGTGTCGATCAGCCAGACGCCGACGTAACAGGTGCGTTTCTCGAACACGACGATCGGGTTGAGATCCGCCGCCTCAAGGCATGCCGCAAAGAGCAGTGCAAGGTCGAGCGTCGCGCATTCGCGTTTGACTTTCAGGGTTTCGGGAAGCCGGATCCGCTGTCCGGGATCGTCGTAGCCGGCGGTGGTCTCCTTGACGCGGAACTTCTCGTCCTGCAGGGCAAGAAAGATCGCCTCAAACTGTTTGAGGACCGATCCGGGATCCTTTTTCTTATAGCCCGGGAACGAACTTTCGCGTGACAGGCGTTTGAGTTCGGAACCCGCGATCTTCATCAGGTCGGAGAGGTACGGATGCCCCGGCTGCACGAACGCGCCGGTCGTTTCGGGAAAGAGTTTCGCCCCCGCCCATTCGTCGTAGGCGAGCAGGCGGACGGTCGCTTCGGTTTCGGAAACCGTCTCGCCGTCGAGGGTGAGCGTCACGCGGATCACGGTGTCCTGCGCCGCCGTCAGGGTGATGAGCGTCGAGGCGTACATCTGGAGTTCGGGGGAGAGGATCTCGTAGTCGGCGCGGGGACGCACCTCTTCGACGGGGAAGACGGCGGGGCGGAAGATCGCCGGATCGCTCTTGACCGACACCGAAAGACCGGACAGAGTTCTGCCGGTCGTATTTCTGATCCGGATCTCCCGGATCACGGGGATCCCGCTCTGCTGGAGAGCGAAGTTCATCACCGGGGAAAACAGCGCCGATATGGTCGCGATCGTATCCAAACCCAAAGTCCTCCTGACGTGGTGACAGTTCCGAACGGATGAGAAAAGCATTCTCACCCATTATTGCCTATATTATATAATTTTCATTCGTATCTTGTCAAGAGTATGCGCGAAAAGATGCGATTTTTCGCCGCCCCGCGACCGGCGTGGAAAACGCGATCGAAAAGCGACGGAAAAAGCGAAAAAACACTTGATTTTTCGCCCGGGGTGTTGTAAAATAAAAGTGATAAAACAACTCGCAGGAGGAAAGATAAAATGCTGGTTTCCGCAAAAGAAATGCTTGAAAAGGCGGTGGCGGGCAAGTACGCCGTCGGTCAGTTCAACATCAACAATCTCGAATGGACGAAGGCGATCCTTCAGACCGCCGAGGAACTCCGTTCCCCCGTCATTCTCGGCGTCTCCGAGGGCGCGGGCAAGTATATGTGCGGCTTTTCGACCGTTGCCGCGATGGTGTCGAGTATGATCCGTGAACTGAAGATCACCGTCCCGGTCGCGCTCCATCTCGATCACGGCACCTACGAGGGCTGCTTCAAGTGCATCGACGCCGGCTTTTCCTCCATCATGTTCGACGGTTCGCACTACCCGATCGACGAGAACGTCGAGAAGACCTCCGAACTGGTCAAGATCTGTCGCGAGAAGGGAATGTCCCTGGAAGCGGAGGTCGGTGCGATCGGCGGTGAAGAGGACGGCGTGATCGGAATGGGCGAGTGCGCCGATCCCGACGAGTGCAAGAAGATCGCCGATCTCGGCGTGACCATGCTGGCTGCCGGCATCGGGAACATCCACGGCAAGTACCCCGCCAACTGGAAGGGACTGTCGTTCGAGACGCTCGCCGCCGTGCAGGAAAAGACCGGGAAGATGCCGCTGGTTCTCCACGGCGGAACCGGGATCCCCGCCGATATGATCCGTCGCGCCATCTCGCTCGGTGTTGCGAAAATCAACGTCAACACCGAATGCCAACTCACCTTCGCCGCCGCGGTCCGCAAGTATATTGAGGAAGGCAAGGACCTCGAAGGCAAGGGCTTCGATCCCCGCAAACTGCTCGCTCCGGGCGTCGAGGCGATCAAAGCGACCGTCAGAGAGAAGATGGAACTCTTCGGCTCGGTCGGAAAAGCGTAAGAGAGTTAGGGGTTGCGCCGCGGCGCAACGTGAGGACGCTCCTTCGGAGCAGTTATGATTTTACCGCAAGCGGCAAAAGTTATGAGTTTCCCGCGCCGGATCCGGCGCGGGAAACGTTTTGTTTGACCAAAAGCGGGGATCTCCCGTAGCCTCCCCCGTAGGGGAGGCAGAGAACGAAGAGGCGACCGTTGCGCGGTCGTACGATATGCGGCGTGCCGGAGGCACGACCGCACGATATAACCGCCTGCGGCGCTTGCGGTATATTCCCGCGCTTTGCTCGGGGAACGCGAGATGCCTTCCTGCGATCGGCGTGAAAACAGACAGAAAGGGGGCGTTCTCTCCCGTCCCTTTTCCGCATATACTCAAACAAAAAGCGAAGGGGGAGAGAAGATGACACAGATCCCTGCACGCCCCGACGACGCGGAGCGAAGAGCGGTGATCGACGAACTCACGGGGGAGTATCCGGCGCTTTCCCGTACGCTGCTCGGACGTTCGGTACTCGGTCGTGAGATCCCGCTGCTCCGTATGGGAGAG